>JBBQRC010000597.1:0-4098 GCA_038215215.1 Pirellulales bacterium | reverse complement strand
GAATAGAAATCCACATTCGGATAAAGCTTGCGCTCGACAAAATAAGGATCTTTGAGCGCTACTTCTTCCAATTTTTGGGCTACTTCGAATAACGGGTCATCCAGGTGAAGTTTAGCCAGCAGGTTATCGCACGCTTTTTTGATGATCGTCGCCCGCGGATCATAGTTCTTGTAGACCCGATGGCCAAAGCCCATCAACCGGAAATTGGACGACTTATCTTTTGCCATGTCCACATACTTCTGCACGTTGCCACCGTCGGCCGCGATCCGCTGCAGCATGTTCACACAAGCCTCGTTGGCTCCACCGTGAAGTGGTCCCCACAGAGCGCAAATACCAGCCGAAATCGAGGCGAATAGGTTGGCGTTGGAGGAACCAACCATCCGCACCGTTGAGGTGCTGCAATTTTGTTCGTGATCGGCGTGCACAATGAGCAACAAATTGAGTGCTTCTACAAAATCCGGATCGGGTTCATATTCTTCCGATGGTACTGCGAACATTAGCCGCAAGAAGTTCTCGCAGTAGCTGAAGTGATTGAGCGGATACATGAACGGCTGGCCAAAAGACTTCTTGTAGCTGTAAGCCGCGATCGTCGGCAACTTCGCCAGCAAGCGGTGAATGGACACTTCAACTTGACGCGGGTCGTGCGGATCAAGCGAATCCTGGTAGAAAGTCGACAGCGCGCCGACGACCGAAGACAGAATGGCCATCGGATGCGCGTCCTTCGGGAAGCCATTGTAAAACGATCTCATGTCTTCATGGATCATCGTGTGGCGACGGATCGACTCCCGAAATGTCTGCAATTCCGTCGCATTGGGTAACTTGCCGTAAATCAACAAGTATGACGTTTCGACAAAGTCGCAGCGGGCGGCGATTTCCTCGATGGGATAGCCGCGGTATCGCAAAATCCCCACTTCGCCATCTAAATACGTGATCGCGCTCATCGTGCTACCCGTGTTGACGTAGCCCTCGTCGAGCGTGATGTAGCCGGTATCTTTTCGCAACGCCGAAATGTCCAAAGCCCGCTCGTCCTCCGTGCCCACGATTACCGGGAGAGTGATCTCCTTACCGTCCACAGTCAACTTACCAGCATTGGCAGGCGCAGGGGAGGCTTTCTCAATCGTCGTCATCAGGGAACTCCGAGGCGTACTTTTAAGGAAAACAGCAGTTTACTCCTACCTTAGCGCGCGGACAATTGACCAGTAAGGGATTCCTCGCTTCGAAACTCCTCTCCCTGAAACCGGCAGCAACGTTTGTACTAGCTGGTTAAACTGTGGGCTCTGCTCCACTGTATTTTTGCCTCCGGGTATTATTTAATTGCTCAGGTTCGCTGATTTGGAACTCCACGCCCAAGGCGAATCGGGCTAAAATCGCGTGCCCCTCACCCAACACAGTTGCTTTCCTATAGGTCCATCATGCCGCGAAACTACTGTACTTCTTGCCCCAGCTGCAGCTCCGGCTGCAGCTCCAGCTCCACTTGCCGCATTCGCACATGTTTACTGCTGGCATGTCTCCAGGTAAGTCTTAGCCTCACGCTGGCTCAAAACACACTCGCGCAAAACCGCGAGCCCCTATACCCAGCCCATCCCGATTCGGTCCAGCGGCCGGACGTCCCCGAAGGGGCACTAGTCACTGGCAAGTTTAGTGCTTCGAAACTCTTTCCCGGTACGCTGCGCGACTATTGGATCTACGTTCCCAAGCAGTACGACGGTTCAAAACCCGCGGCGCTGATGGTTTTCCAGGATGGCGGAGGCTACATTAGCCGCCAGAATGGCGCCTGTGTGCCCAACGTTTTCGATAATCTGATTCACTCGGGCGAGATGCCCGTCACGATTGCGGTCTTTATCAACCCCGGTGTTATTCCAGCCAAGAATGAGCCAAGCCAAGCTCGTTTCAACCGCTCGTTTGAGTATGACAGCGTTGATGATCGTTATGCCAATTTTCTGATCGATGAATTTCTTCCGTTTGTGGAAACCGAACATCGACTGTCGTTTAGCTCTGACCCAAGTGACCGCGGCCTCTGCGGCTCCAGCTCCGGAGGGATCTGCGCGTTCAACGTCGCTTGGCAGCGGCCCGATGTTTTTCGTCGCGTCTTTACGACTGTGGGAACTTACGTGGGCCTACGCGGGGGGCACGAATTGTCGACTTTGATTCGCAAAACGGAGCCGAAGCCCCTCCGCATTTATTTGCAGGATGGTTCGAATGACAACAACATTTACGCTGGCGATTGGTGGATGGCGAATCAAGCGTTGCTGAGATCGCTCGAATTTTGTGGTTACGAAGTACAGCACACTTGGGGTACAGGAGCTCACAGCGGCAAACACGGTGCAGCCATCTTTCCGGACGTCATGCGTTGGTTGTGGAAAGATCACGGCCAAGTAGGGGTTACCACGCATCGCGAGCTATCGAAAAGCGAGGCCAATCAATTCTTGCCCGAGGATTCGCCTTGGGAGCTCGTCAGTTCTGGGCACGCTTGGGCTGAGGGGCTTGCCGTCACCGACGACGGAACCCTCTATTTCACCGACGTCCCCGCTTCGAAACTCTACAAACTGACACCAGACGGCCAGACAACCCTGCTGGTCGAAGATACCGGTCAGGCCAATGGAATAGCGCTTGGTCCGGACGGCAAACTTTACGGTGCATGCAGCCAGGCCAAACAGATTCGCGCGTGGGATCTCAAAACGTTGAACATGGAAATTGTCGCGGAGGGGACGCACAGTAACGACATCGTAATCCGTCATGATGGCACTATTTATTATACCGATCCTGCAGCCAGCAAGATCTGGATGATCGATGGTCGCACGCGTCAGCGCCGCGCAGTGGACGACTTTCGCGACTGTAACGGCATAACTCTCAGCGCAGACCAAACCCAGCTCTTTGTGGCGCACTTTCCAGGCAGATTCGTCTACGCATACACCATTGCCGACGATGGCAGCCTAGAGAACAAACAACCCTATTTCCATCTGGAAGTGCCCACCAACGAGCCTGTGGGGCACCTGGATGGCATGTGCTCGACCGAGGACGGTTGGCTGATCTCGACTACCGAAGCCGGCGTGCAAATCTGCGACCAACCAGGCCGCGTCCACTTGATCATGCCGCTCCCGCATGGAAACAAGCGCCCGTGTTATGCGAGATTTGGCGGTCCAGATCGTAAGACTTTGTACGTAGCCAATGTGGACAAGATCTGGAAACGTCGGACCGAATTGGTAGGTGCCCAGCCGTACGCAGCTCCAGTAAAACCTCCCAAGCCCAAGTTGTGATATCGTCAGCCATGCTAAAAATCCCGCCAGAATACCTGCTCGACGCGCCAGCGAGTGTAGCGCGAATTTCGACCTCCCAACAGCACCTTTCGAAGCTGTCGTCAGGGGATTCCTGTGCAACAATTTGAACGGGCTGTGATCGTGGGGGTAGGCTTGCTGGGCGGTTCTATCGGGATGGCTCTCCGCGCTCGGCGGCTGGCAAAACACGTCGTTGGACTCAGTCCTCGGGGGAGTTCACTCGACTCGGCGTTAGCGCTCGGCGCGATCGATTCGGCCGCTTCCTCTTTCGATACCGCTTGTCGGGGAGCAGACTTGGCCATTGTCTGCACGCCCGTCCAGAGTGTCGCCGCGCACGTGCTAGAGTGCTTTCGCACGATGCCAGGAACTGGCTTAATCACGGACGTCGGTAGCACTAAGGAGAATATTATTACCGCCGTGACTGGCACGGATGCTTCCAGCAACTTTATCGGCTCTCACCCACTCGCTGGCAGCGAAAAAAGTGGAGTGGAGCACGCGCGGGAGGATCTGTTGCAAAACAGGTTGGTGGTCGTTACCCCCAATGAGTTTGGTGGCCATCCCGCAGCCTCCCAAATCGGCCGGCAAAACGAATTAGCCACGGCCGCAGAGATGCTGTGGCAAGCTTTGGGGGCTCGGACTTTGAGGATGTCGCCACGCGAACACGATGCGGCTGTGGCTCTGATTAGTCATTTGCCTCACGTCTTAGCCTCGGCGCTCGCCGCGGCGACACCGTCGCAGTTGCTCCCCCTAGCGGCTTCGGGCTGGTGCGATACAACACGTGTTGCGGCTGGCGGAGTGCTACTGTGGCGGCAAATTTTAGAGG
>JBBQRC010000596.1:0-4101 GCA_038215215.1 Pirellulales bacterium | reverse complement strand
CTTCGCCTTCGTTGATGTCCGTAGCGAGTGTCCCAATTTGTTCTGCAGCCCGCTTCGAAACGTGGCCAGCGGATAGGTCAGCGTTATCTGCGGGGGACAAGCCCTGGATAGCTTGGGCATTCGACGGCACAGCAAACACGGCTTGACCCAATGCCAACTCTGCCTGCAGGGCAACAATTGCTCTCTGCAGAGGCTCCTTCTCAGCGTACAACTCACCGTAGCCGACTGTATACCGCTCTATGGCGGCGCGCACCGCGGCCGGGGCTTCGTCTAGTGGCCTGCGCCACGCGGACAACTGCATCGAGATGGACTCTCGCATCGCAGGTAGCTGCGCATCTTGGAATTGGTCGCATATTACGCACAACTGAGCAATCAGCTCGTTGTCGTCCAGCAAATCGGCGAGTGCTTGTTTCAAATGAACAACACTAGCTACCTGCAGATCGAGATTGGTTAGCTGCTCAAGCCAATAGTGAGCGGCGTCCAATTGCACCGGAGCGACCGTCTGGGTGTCCAATTCGGCTTGCCGGACAGCGATTCGCAGCTTCGAGATTTTCGCGTCCGTACGACTGAGTTCGTGCTTGAGCCGCTCCAATTGCCCCCGCTGCGACTTCACCTTAGGCAAGACAGCCGTCAAACGCCGCAGGAATTGTTGGCTGTCCACGATGACAATCCGAGCTGCCTCGATGGAGGACTCTGCAGCTACTTTATCTAGTGAACGCCACGCACCATCGTCGGTCAGACGCACCTGTTTGATGGGTTCAACCGAGGTTGCCAGGCTTCGCCGCAGCCCATCGTTGCGCCACGTAGCCAGTCGTTGTTTCAGCTGCTCCTGTGCAGTGGTGAGGAATGCAGCCGCAGTGTCTGATCTCGTTGCGTCGCGATTCGGGGTGGACCCTTGAGAGAGCGCACTGGCAATGAATTCCAAGACACGGCTCACAGCGGTTAATTCGTCCAACTGCTGTTGGTCATTATCGCTCAACGCAATTTGTTCTTGCAGACGCAGAGGTAACCCAAATAGGTAGCCCCATTCGACGCGCTCGACCAGCATGGCGTTGGGGATGCGGAGGATGCCTGCCGGCCGCAATTCCTGCGGCTCAAGCCAGCGGTAATGGCGATTCGTAATATCGAAGTTTTCGGTGCGGTAATAATGACTGAGCCTCGCAGGCAGCGGATCATCGGCGGCAGGCGCGACATTCGTGGTGGCTGTCAGCTGCGGTTCGCCGATTTCCAAGGTCCCGTCGCGCAGCACGAGCCAATCAATAGACCGTGGCCAAAATGTCGGTAAGCCCGACGCGAGAATCAGCAGCATTAGACCGGCGATCATGGCCAAGCAGATTGCCAACATTCCGCCGGTAAACCAGATTTGAGGCTCACCACGAGCCAAGAGCGAAAACCCGCTTTGCAGCGCCTTGCGCCGTGCCCGCAATCTAGGCGTTGCAGTCTTGGATGAATCCGCAGGACGATCTGGCCCTGATGGTGATGGTTCTGTAGCCGGTTTCATAGTTGACTTGCTCGCTTACGAAACCGAATTCTTACAAACTCTGCAAGCGTGTTGGCGATCAAGGTGAGCACAAACAGCAACAATGCGGCCAAGAAAAGAGTGCGAAAATGAGTGCTTCCTTTGGCAGCTTCGGGCAATTCGGTGGCCAACGTGGCACTCAGCGTGCGGAAGCCATTAAACGGGTTCCATTCCATCACAGGAGTATTTCCCGCAGCCATCAACACCACCATCGTTTCACCGACGGCACGTCCCAGTCCAATCATGATGGCGCTAAACAGGCCGCTCATGGCGCTCGGCACCACGACCCGCATGGTTGTTTGCCAAGGGGTTGCGCCGCAGCCTAAGGACGCGCTGCGCAATTGTTGAGGAACCGCTTGAAGAGCATCATCTGAGATCGTGTAGATGATTGGGATCACACAGAAACCAAGCGCCAATCCTACTAACAGGGCGTTGCGGTCCTGGTAGCTATCGAACAAGATGCCCCGAGTATCCCAGCCCAAGGTGTCGAAGAGGTTGCCGATGAGCCACGCGACGGTCAGCACGCAAGCGGTCACAACAATCAAGCGCACGAGGGCAAATAACGCAAAACCCCGTGGTGACCGACCGATGGCGATGCGCCGCGTCGATTCCGCTAAGGGCCCCGCCAAGATCGCGGCAGACAACATGCCGAGCAGTGGCGTGAGCAAGATTATCCAGCCGCCAACACCGCTCCCCTCGCCGCTGTTGAGCCAACGCAACAGATCCCCATCGAAAATTATCCCTTCCACGACGGGGGCTAGCGAGATCGACATACCAATTCCTAGCGGCAAGCTGATGAGCAAGCAGATTAACCTGAGCGGTTGCCAACGCACGAGTTTTTCAAGTGGCAGCAGATTCCAAAGATGCCCGGCCAATACGAACGTCATCGGAATGACAAGCAGCGCGAGGAGAACGGCCATGAGGTGCGCTTGTAGGACGGGGGCAACCACTAGCGCTGCGACAAAGCCCAGTACCACGCTCGGCAAACTAGCCATCATTTCTACCACGGGCTTCACGCTTGAACGTGTCGCCGGGGACAGGAATTCACTCGTAAAGACGGCTGCCAACAATGCCAGGGGAATACTGACCAGCATGGCGTAGCAGGTGGCCTTTAAAGTCCCAAAGATGAGCGGCATCAAACTCAGCTTCGATTCAGCCTTTTCGGTTCCAGCCGTCGATTGCCAAATATATTGCGGCTGGCTGTAGCCTTCGTACCAGACTTTGCCGAAGTAGGTCGCCAGGGATGCTTCTGGATATTGAAGATTGATAGGGGCGAGTGCCAGCGATTGATCAGCAACCGCCAGCAGCGTATCGTCTCCCGGATCGAAGACGCTTTGTCGCACATTGGCACCCAGCGAACTGGAGGTCGAGACGAGCACATGATCGGTGGTAACAAAAATCAAGCTGGACGTGCCCGCTGTATCGGTTACGGCGGCAAGATGCTTCTGCTGACTGCTACTAATCGCACGAATCGGCTGGGCACCGATCTGTAACTCGTGAGCCGGCACGAGCATATAGCCATCGGCTGATGACGAGATATGCTCCGGGGTGTCGGTCGAATTCCCTCGCGCCGTCACCTGGTCAGACTTCGTTGGGTCGTCGGTCGACAATTGATTCACGGCCTCGTCAGTTTCATGGCGGACGACGTTCCAACCGATGATACGCCCCGAGTCGTCGCCGCAAAGTAGCGTCTGCCGAGCTAACAGCGGGGTCGCGCAAGTCATCTGGCCGCCATCGATCAGGCCGCTCGTCGATTCCATCCACGCCGGGCTAGCACCGCTGAGAGAAAATCGGTCCAATGTTCCATTGGGCCATACAATGACGGCTTGATCCCCATTATTCATCACAGCCAAGGCGGTTGGTCCCGCCGGCGACCGACTCTTGAGATCACAGCGTTCGACGCTGAGTGTCTCGGTGACTTTGTTGCCAATCAGGGACTTCTTGCGATTTATCGAGCCCACTACCAAATCTTGACCGACAATTGCCACCACCATGGATTGAGATCGCTGTGATAACTGGCTGGATGACGCGGGCGCCAAATAGTCGATCGCGGTAACGGCCGCGGTACCCAAGTTCTTTGCGGCCGACCAAGCTGGTTCAATCAATTGAGTTCGCCGCACGCTGGTGGCGTCAAAGGCTTGGTAAACGCTACCTGCGTGAGTTTGCCACGTATGCTGTTCGTCGATTTTCACTTCCGGAGGTAGGTCGACGATGTTAAGCAGGTCATTTTTGAACTGCAGTTCGGCGAACTGAAAACTGCCGTCGCTGAATCCGAGCACCAACTGCGTCTGGTCAATAGAAAGATGCGAACTGGTGATCGTCCGTTGCGATGGCTCCGCAGCCACAGCAGCCGGCGCAAGCGGTCCTGGGAATTCAGCCAGCACTTCGCCGGTGGCAGCGGACAAAGTTTGAATCCGCCCCGAGTCATCAACACCCCAGACGATTACTTGATGTTCGTCTAGCCCCGCGTAGCGAAAGCTGGAGCCCTGGATGATGTGCCACTGTCCGACTTGGGGCGATTTGAACAGCGGCCAAGCGGTACCAAGCAAGACCAAAACGACCAACATGATGGCGGCGATGGT
>JBBQRC010000595.1:0-4106 GCA_038215215.1 Pirellulales bacterium | reverse complement strand
CTGTTCGCCCCTCTCGGAATGGCGTGCGGCCAAACTCACCACCCCAGACGATCAGGGTCTCATCGAGTAATCCGCGCTGACGGAGATCTTCGATCAGCGCCGCAATGGGCTTGTCCATGGTTTTGCACTTTTGTGTCAGACCATCGCCAATCCCTTCTCCTGCTCCGGTGCCATGGAAATCCCAGCCCCAATCGAACAGTTGCACGAACCGCACCCCAGACTCGACTAACCGTCGCGCCAGCAAGCAGTTGTTTGCCAAACTGCTATCGCCGGGAACAGCACCGTACGCTTCCAGCACATTTTGCGGCTCACGAGAAATATCCATAACCTCCGGTACACTCGTTTGCATACGATAAGCCAACTCAAACTGCGCAATTCGAGTCTGCGTCTCCGGATGTCCCATCTCCTCCGCTTGCAGAGCGTTTAACTGGGCCAGTGAATCCAGCGTCGCGCGGCGGAGTTTGTTATCCATACCCGGCGGATTTGAGGTAAATAGTACTGGATCACCCTTCGATCGGCACTGGATTCCCTGATAAATGCTCGGCAAAAAACCACTACCAAACGAACTCTTTCCGCCGTTGGGCTGCACGCCGCTGGAAATCAAGACCACAAAGGCCGGCAAGTCCTCGTTCTCAGACCCCAAACCGTACGTGACCCAGGACCCCATCGACGGTCGACCAGCTCGCGGGGAACCCGTGTAAATCAATAGTTCAGCCGGAGCATGATTAAATTGATCTGTATGCATCGAATGAACGACGCACATCTCATCTGCCACCCGTTGCAAATTTGGAATGGCTGCGGACATCCATGTCCCACCCTTGCCAGCTTGCACGAACGGTTGCGGCGTACCCAGCAACTTCGGCACGCCGGAGGTAAACGCGAATTCGCGCCCGGCCAGGAACGAAGCGGGGCAGTCTTCGCCCGTCCGCTTAATGAGTTCAGGCTTGTAGTCAAATAGATCTAAATTGGGTGGCGAGCCCGTCATGTGCAGATAGATCACCCTCTTCGCGCGCGGCGGAAAGTGCGGCTTTCCCAGTTGCGGTGTAGCGGCCCTCCCCTGGGTGTCGGCCAACAAGCTTGTCGCCGCAATCGCTCCCAATCCCAACACACCATCGCGCAGGAAGTAACGTCGTGTGCGATTTTCTAAATGCTGAATAAATGGATTCATCTTGATACTTACCTAGGATTCTGTGTGAGCCAACTTCGCCAATCGCAAATTTCAATGCCTGCGCCGGAGCGGCACAATGGATCAAAGGTTGTGGGGATCAACGGTTGTGGATCTATGGAAATTGTACTTGATGAGCTAGAGGTGTGTACTTTGATCACAGCGGGTCAAAACGCGTCAATGTCTAACGTTTCATGAGCACTTCATCGAGGTTCAACAACACATTGCAGACCGCGGTCCAGGCCGCCAGCTCAGGCGCGTCCGCGCCGACCGGAAGCGGACCAAGCGGATCGGTCGCAAGGTTAAGGGCTGCTTGAGGGTCTGCCTTCAGTTGCTCTCGAGCGGTATTCAGCAACGCTGCGAGAGCCGTTAACTCTGCTGACGTGGCGGGGCGTGCTGTGCACTGCCGAAATGCCAACTGCAATTGCTGCTGATCATCGGCAGTCCCTGGCGATTGCAAACGCACGATGCGCGCAAGCGCTTGAGCGGCCTCGACGAAACTCGGGTCGTTCAGTGTTACCAACGCTTGCAGTGGCGTGTTGGTACTGTCACGACGCAGGGTGCACACCTCGCGACTGGGCGCATCAAAGGCTGCCATGGAGGGGTATGGATTGGAACGCCGCCAAGTCGTGTAAATCCCACGGCGATAGCGATCCTCCCCGGCACTCGTCTTCCAATCCGTGTCGCTGCCAAACGCCGCTTTCAGTCCCATGCTCGGCTGAGGTGGTCGTACTGGTGCACCGTACATTTTGTTGGACAACAGTCCACTAATTTCCAACGCTTGATCTCGAACCATTTCCGCGCTCAATCGAACTCGCGGTCCACGGGCCAGCCAGATGTTGTCTTTGTCCTGGGCCAAGCCCTCCGCACTAACTTGAGAAGTCTGCTGATAGGTCTGACTCGAAACAAACAGCCGCAACATGCGTTTGTGGTCCCAACCCGTTTCCTGAAATTCACAGGCCAGCCAATCGAGCAAATCAGGGTGGCTGGGCGATTCCCCCTGCGAGCCAAATTCTTCGCTGGTGCGTACAATTCCCAAACCGAACAAAGATTCCCACAACCGATTAACCCAGACGCGAGCAGTCAATGGATTTTGGCGATCGACAATCCAGCGGGCCAAGCCCAATCGATTAAGGTCATGTGAGGAATCTGACTGAGAATGATCAAACTGATGAAATACCTCCGGCACTCCCGGATCGACCTTCGGACCCAGTGATTTGTAATTGCCTCGCAACTGCACGTACGTTTCTCGTAACGATTTTTTCTCTAGGTCGCGCAGGATCGGTACGCTCGTCTCGGGTTTAAGTGCCGCTATTTTTCTAGTTAAATCGGCGAGTTCCTGTCGCTCAGGTGCAAGTGACTGGGCAACATTCCTGGCAAAAAAGGACGCCAAAGTCGACTGCTGTTGTGGCGTTCGTTGATCCGCAGGAACTTCGTGAATGAGCTGCATCGCGGGTGTCATCATTGACCAGTTGCGCACGCCGCTGTCGGTACTGACCAGAACCTCGAAGCTGCCCAGTAGATGGTGACGGTGCGTGGAGCCGTGCTCAAGCTGCAATCGCAGCCTGCCGGGCGATTTCAATTCCATGTGCTGTTTGGGAATCAAGGTCAATGTGTGCGAGGTGACAATGTCGCCACCCACGGCCCAACCGGTGGTCTTGTCTCTGTCGACCACCTGCGAACCCTCAAAGCCGCTTTGCTCGTAATCGGCAAAGGCTTCCGCCAACTCAAGTGGCTGACTTTCTTGGAACGTCAATGTGCGTTTGCTCTTCGGCGCTTTCTCCAGTCCATCCTTGGCAATCAGCCTGCGTTCCGCGTCCAGCAAGTTGACAACAGCTCCATCCAGGCGGCTCTGTAAACCATTGTCGACGCGATTCCACAGAGTAACTTCCTCAATTGCAAAACCACTCTTGAGGTCAACCTCCCACCAGGGGTCGTCGCTGACTGCCGTGTGCGTAACGGAATTCTTCTCATATTCGCCGTCTGAATTTCCGTCGATCGCCCGCGCAGCTTCGCCACCAAAATCGGTACTGCTTTGTGAGGCTGCTCCGTTCAGCGCGACGTTCTTGCCGCCTGAGATGACCTGCACCTCCGCCAGCGAAACCATGCGATCTTTGCCCGGTAATTCAATTCGCACGAAACGAGCGGTTGGAGGTGGTGGAGACGCCGCATCGCCCGGTAGCAGTGTGGCTGACAGGTTGGACAGTACAAAGTTGCCACCTTCGCTCAGCCCCGCTCCGCCACTTGGCAAGTTGGGACGCGGCAGCGTACGGATAGCCAAAGCTTCCACCTTTTGCCCCGCTAGGCTTTCGGGGAACGCGAACTCCAGCGTGTAGGTGTCGGTTACGATATTGTTGCCAATGGGCTTCACCAAAACCTGTCCATCGGTCAATTCGAAATCGCTCTTGCTCGTCGCTTCACCGCGCACGGCAGGTAGTCGCGTCCAATTTGGCGGATGCAATTTGCTTTCCCAATCGCGCATCTCAGCCAGCACCGTCTCGGAGGGCTGCGCCAACGTTTGGTTAAGTTCCTCGCTACGTTGTTGCCACTGAATTCGATTCTGGATTTGCTCCGAGGTGAATAACTCAACAGTTGGGCTTTCATCCCGCCGGTCTGCATCCTGCGACTGATTGAAGATCGCGAAGATCTTAAAATACTCTTCTTGGGTAAAAGGGTCATACTTGTGCGTGTGACATTGCGCACAACTGAATGTCACGCCCATCCAAACCGCCAGCGTCGTGTTAACTCGATCAACGATCGCCACATTACGAAATTCTTCGTCATTGGTTCCACCCTCATGGTTCGTCAAGGTGTTGCGGTGAAAGGCGGTGGCAACCAACTGCGACTCAGTTGGATTAGGCAGCAGGTCTCCGGCCAGTTGCTCTATCGTAAATTGATCGATGGGCATGTCATCGTTGATGGCGTTGACCACCCAATCGCG
>JBBQRC010000594.1:0-4126 GCA_038215215.1 Pirellulales bacterium | reverse complement strand
AAAAGAATTGTTTCAACTCGGCTGCGAACTCAGGATACTGATTCAGCAAATCTTGACGAACAGGTGGTCGCTCCGCTTCAGAACAGCGAATGAACTCGGCGATGACGGCTTGGAGCTGCTCGTCTCGTTCGTTTTCGCCCGCTGATGTGGAATGGGGTTCATCGGACATTTTGTGTGCCTACATGAATGATTGATGATGGCTAAAACTATCAGACATAGGTGGCTGCTCACTTACTTAGCAGTTGATGCAATTTATTTAGGTCTCGGAAAAGCAAGCCAGCGATTGCCGACTCGCTACGTCCTAGCTCGACTGCGACTTCGGCGAGTTTGAGTCCTTGCAGATGATGCAAAACGATGGCCTCGCGCTGCGCGATCGGTAAGGCCTCAAGCGCCTCGGACAGCCGCAACAAATCTTCCTGCTTGCTGACGCGCTGGCTTGGAGAAGTTTGCACAGCTGCCAGCCATGCGTCCGCCCGGGAAAGGGATTCGTCGTTGGTAGCGCCCATAGCCTGCTCGCGACGAACATCGCGTTTATCGCGTTGGGCGTTGCGGAGACCATCCAGCAAATTGTGCTTTAGGATCTCGGGTAACCACGCCGCTAGTTTCGCGTCATTAGAACTGCGGAACTGCTCTCGTTTGGCGAATGCGTCCATCAAAGTTTGTTGGACGATATCCGAAGCATCGAGCTTGCGGCCATTTACAGTGAGTATTCTTGCGCGTGCCAACAACATCAGGTAAGGTCGATGCCGCTCAAGCAGTCGATCACAATCTGACGTTAAGTAATTCATTCTTGAGCTCTGAGGAGAAAAAATCGACTCGATGAGCATCCAGCGGTTGGTATCAGCTTAGTGGTTTTCAAGGCAATTGGCGTGGGGCAAATCTGCGTTTCGATACTGAATCACTGTGCGAGAGTCAACCGATTCCCTTCCTGCAAAACACGATGTGCCCCTCGGAGGGACGTCAATGGAAATCCGTTACAGCCGATATGCTGGGGACGCCAAGACTAACGCAAAAGAGCGCGCGATTTAGTAAGAATTCGAAAAAACCTGCCTGTGTGTATTTCTTCTGGTAAGCATGATGGCTCCCTTTGAAGAAGCATTAGACGGTTGGAGAACCCCGCGTTCGCAGCGCTTGGCCACTGAGGTGAAGTTGACCGGTGCAATTAAGCCAATCAACGAACTTGCCGAAATTGGAAGGCCCGCCGTTCCAGCCGGACCGGCCAAACTGACAACGGTGAGGGGCGACCGCCGCAGATGCTGTATCACTTTGACATCACCACCGCCGCAGCCATCTAGGACCCGACCTGCCGGACTCTAAGTGCGTAAGGTGGGCGTGTCCTGAGCGAGGAAACGGTCTTCGTTCTATTGGTCGGCTCTGCGGATCCTGTTAAACAAACCCGCTTCGGTTTACCACTCCGCTTTGGGCGGCCGACGCGGCGAAACGTTCGTGACTCAGGACAGCTAGCCTTTAGGGAGCACAAGAGTAAGGTCGAAGCTCTGGAAAACAAGTAGCGCAGTTCTTCTGTACAGGCTCGGGATTCCGACTACACTCTCGCGTCGGGCGATTATTTCATGAACTCTTTCATGGCCAATGATGCGACTCCGTTTGACTTCTGGAAGAAATTGACGAGTAGTTTTGTAGCGATGTCCATTGATTTTGGCACGGCACGGCGTTTGGTGGCTTCGGAACCGCTGTTGACGACATAGGAGGGTTCAAAATGAAACCGATCATTTTGGCCTGCAAAGAAACTAGCTCACTGCCACCTGAGGCTATCGCGCAGCATATTCTCGCTCTAACCCAGTGGCCAGACTTCGAATTAAATGCCAAGTCGATGTTGACCAAGCCCATTCTCTGGCTGATCTCGTTCATGTTGAAGGCCCGGCGTAAAATTGTTCCGGCAGGGCCTCGTTGCATGGATGATGACTTCTTTTTTGGACGCACCCACAACTTCAAAATGGCTGGCAATGATTTGTGGCATAGTCCCCTCCCTCCGTGCATCAAAAAATGCAATTTTTGATGTAGTCTCTAACAACTAGTTTGATTGCGGGACGAAAATCGGCAGGCATACCGAAAAAAACTTGCGTTTCCGTACAAATGCCGTACATTGGAATTAGGAGGCTCCACACGATGAAAACAGAACGCATAGAAGCTCGGGTCGATCCCGACATCCGCAAGCTCATCATGGCTGCAGCAGAACTCGAAGGACGATCGGTTTCTGAGTTTTTAGTTATGAGTGCCAAAGAGCGCGCCGAGCAGACGCTGCACCGCCAGACCGTATATCGCTTGACGGCAGAAGATCAAGAACGTTTTGCCGCGGCCCTACTCGACCCACCGCCGCTTAACGATGCCATGCAGGAAGCGTTGACCCTGCATGAACGAACTGTTGAGCCTTGATGAGTCGATTTCGGATCGAAAAACTCGCCAAACAGAAGCGAGCCGACTTCGACTGTGGTAACTCAGAACTGAACGACTACTTACAACGTCATTCAGGCCAAGACCAACGACGACGATATGCCGTTTGCTTCCTTGCCATCGATATCGAGTCCGGCATCGTGGCGGGTTATTACACTTTATCATCTGGAACCGTCGATCTTGATCGCCTGCCTGAAGATCTTGCGAAGCGAGTGCCACGCTATCCTGCTGTGCCCATCGTCAAGATTGGACGGCTGGCAGTCGATCAATCGTTTCAAGGAACGGGACTTGCGCGCATTCTTCTTGCAGACGCATACAAACGTATCTTAAATCTAGAAATTGGTGCCTACGCCATCGCCGTCGATGCCATCGACGATCAGGCCGAAGCGTTTTACCTGCGTCATGGTTTCATTAAAATGCAAAGTCGTGAAGCTTCCGATCGATTGCTCATATTGCCAATTCGCAAAGCCAAAACTCAATAGCAGATGCAGAGCTCGATAGAGGGCTATGCAATAGCTGATGAACTAAGGCGTCGTCTGGCCACAGAGCGATTCGCGTTTAGAACCCCGGCGTGAATTGTTCGTCACAGACGGTAGGACCCCGTGTTAGATGCTGCCAATCAAGAGTGCCAATTAACTCCGAGGGCTCAAGCGGGATCGGCTCCGGGATCAAACCCGCGGACCAAGCCAAGTAGCCGACGATGCGCTGTGGCGAAATCCCGCATTGGCGGTAGTAACTGAGTCGGCTGTCGCCATGTCGCTTGGCTAGTCGGCGGCCATCCGGGCCAACAATCAAGGGCACGTGTACATACTTCGGAATTGGCCAGCCGAGATGTTGAAGGATGGCCAACTGACGGTAAGTCGACGGCACCAAGTCATCGCCACGAACGACTTCGGTCACACCCATATCGAAGTCATCGACGACTACGGCCAGTTGGTAAGCCGGTGTGAGGTCGCTTTTGCCAATGACAAAGTCTCCCAGTTGCCGCGCCGGATGGGCTTCTTGTGCCCCGAGCAACGCGTCTTCCCAAGCAACCGGCTCAGGCGCAAATCGCCAACGCCACGCATAAGCGGACGGGGACGAACTATCTGCCAGCTCATTGCCATCCACTGCCTTCCCGCGCGTTCGACACGTCCCGGGATAGACTGTCCCTTCCAGTAGCGGATGGCTGAGATGATTTTCATGGGGTGCACTGGCGTCATGCAATGCACTGGCTTCATGGGGTGCACTGGCAGCCTCCGCAACCTCGCTACGCGTGCAATAGCAGCGATAGACAACTGCGTCAGCGATCAATTGCTGCAATACCTCTGCGTAGCGTTCCTCGCGGTCGGTCTGTACGTACGATGGATGAGGTCCACCCCTGTCGGGGCCGTAGTCCCAGTCGAGTCCCAGCCACCGCAAATCGTCGAGTGTTTGCGACCTCGCCCAGGATTTGACGCGTGGCGAATCGATGTCCTCGATCCTCAGGATCAGTTTGCCGGACTGCTGTCGGATCGACAGCCAAGCCAACAAGAATGACCGGGCATTGCCCAGATGCAGCGCACCAGTCGGTGACGGAGCCAGACGACCAATCGCGCTGTTCAAAAGTGAAGAGCTCCCCGGGATCTCAAATCATGCATGATGTGGTTGGCAGCCAAGTAGCCGCCTAACGACATAGTATCGAGCAATGCTTAGTCAAACGCCTTGTTGCCGTAGGCGGCTCTCGGCGGTTCGG
>JBBQRC010000593.1:0-4127 GCA_038215215.1 Pirellulales bacterium | reverse complement strand
TCTGACGCGCGCCAGTTGCTCAGGAGTTAACTGGCTTTCACGCGTTCGCTCGACGGCCAGTTCGCGACGCGTCACGTTCGTGCTACTCAGCTCACGCACATGCATGTCACTGAGAATTTCCATCGTCGCCATCTGCTGACCATAAGAGGTCAAGCTCTGGGGCACTGGTGTGTTCTCGCCGCGATAGACAATTTTCCAAATGCGACCTCGATCGCGATCACGGCCAGGATGTGTCAACGGAACTTCGTAGTGACCAATGATCTTATTGTAAAAATCCGCCACGTAGAGTCCACCGTCAGGTCCGACTAGAATCTCCACCGGGCGAAACCAGGGGTCATCGCTAGTCATGAAATCTGGTAATTCGCGAGCCGTCACGGTGGCTCCATTCCGCTCAATTGCGTTGCAATTGATCCGACTGGTCATCACGTTGCCACTATAAAACCGCTGGCGAAACGACTTTGGGAACTGGTCGGCTTGATAGTATGACAGTCCGCAGATGGCCGTGCTGCCGTGCAAGTGATCCATCATGGACGGCGCAAAACCAAGACCATCGTGCGGTCGCCCGAAGCTGGGATAACAACCACCGGGCAGCAGAGCCGTAATGGGTTTGCTATGACAGTCTGCAGTGTAGAGATTGCCCCATTCGTCCGCGCTCATACCAAACGGATTGACCTGACCTTGAGTGAATTGTTCAATGCGCGAACCGTCCTCTCGGAATCGGAAGGTGTTTCCTGATATGAGTTTGACTTGCGAACCATCTGCGGCAGTCACCTGCGATTGATTGTTAAAACCGTGGCAGGCGTAAATCCAGCCATCGGGACCTCGTCGCAGCGCGTTGATCATCCCGTGGGTGTCGCGCGTGGTGTCGAACGGCCCTAGGATCTTAATGCGTTCATCGCAGCGATCGTCGCCATCGCGGTCGCGCAGGAATAAAATGTCGGGAATGTTGAAACAGATCACCCCACCCTGGGTTGGCAGCAGCCCCATCGGAATATTGAGATTTTCAGCAAACGTGGTGATCTTATCAGCTCGACCGTCGCCGTCGGTGTCTTCGAGGATCTTGATCGAGTCGCGCGGTTCGGTCCCCTCTTTGGCAGGATACGGATATTCGAGAGTATTCGTAATCCACAGTCGACCGCGAGTGTCCCACGCCATGTTTAAAGGCTTAGCAATGTGCGGCTCCGACACAAACAACTGTACTTCGAAACCGTCGGGCAGATGAAATCCAGCCCGCTCCTCTTCCGGTGTGCGGGCATTGGTATCACGCACGCCTTGACCGTAAATTCCAACCGCGGTTGTTGGCTCCGCAGCTTTATCTTGATCGGCACGCGCGACCGTGCAGGCGCCATCGAGGAGTAGCAGGATTGACAATAGCTTAGTTGGGAGAGGCATGACTTTTTTCTTGGGCAGTAGGCGAGCACATTTGTGGACGGCAGGATCCTCGCAACTCAGTCGCGATGATGTCCCCCAGTTTACATCAACGACACTCGATCGCGACAGTCAGGCGTACCGTTTTGCAGTCCTGCTAGGTATCTCCCCAAATGCAGCCATTCAGCGGCTCGCGGCGGACTCTTAGAGTGCCTTGATAACAGCCGGCTACGGATGAACATCGAACCAGGCCATGGCCGCGGTTGCGATCCCTTCATGACCACCCTCAAATATCGTCACTCGGCAAGCTTGGGACGTTCGTCGCGAATAGAACTGGCGGCCGTAATCTTTATCGAACCCGATATCGGTCGGCAAGGGCCGTTCGAGACGACCTTTGGAGCGGGACAGTTGTGCGACTTCGGTTGGCGAAATCGGCGCGTCGCCATTTGCCGTTGCGATCACGTTAAAAGCCTCCAATGAGTGACTGACCGGAACTGACCCAGAATGGCCATCATGTACTCCGGCCGCCAGTTCTAAAGGGACTGCTCTGGCATTCCAGCCATAATAGCGAGGCGTGCACGCACGGCCTACAATGACACGGCGTCGTTTGTAAATATTGGGTCCGACACACCGGGGCAAACCATGAACACTGACTTTAGTCGCCGTAATATGCTGGCGGGATCGCTCGCACTGGTAGCCACCGCCTATCCGCACAAGCCCTCGGCAGCTCAAGAAATTCCCACCCCACCAGCGACGGTGTTACTACCCGCGCGTCCAGCCACTTCTTGGCCACAATGGGACTCGTCAGATGTTAATGGCTTAACTGCCGTACTCAATTCGGGAAAGTGGGGACGTCTTGTCGGAACTCGTGTGGCGGAGTTCGAGCAGCGCTGGCGGGAAACGATGCAAGCCCGCTTCTGCGTCGCCACCAGCTCGGGCACTACGGCTCTGTTGACCGCATTGGGTGCGCTAGAGATCGGGCCCGGTGATGAAGTCATTTTACCCCCGTATACGTTTGTGGCTACTTTTAATGCAATCACCCATAGTTATGCTTTGCCTGTCTTTGTCGATAGCGACCTGGAATCGTTTCAGATTGATGCGCACAAAATTGGTGCCGCAATCACTAACAACACAAAGCTTATCCTGCCGGTTCATCTTGGCGGCTCACCCGCAAATCTGGATGTAGTCGGTCAAATTGCCCAAGAGAAGAACATACCGTTCATTGAAGACGCATGCCAAGCTCACTTGGCATCGTGGCGAGGCAGACCGGTAGGGACTCATGGACTCGGGGGTTGCTTTAGTTTTCAAGCTAGCAAGAACTTAACGGCAGGTGAAGGAGGAGCCGTAATAACCAATGATGAGAGGTTTGCTCACCAGTGCTATAACTTTCATACACCCGGTGGAGGGCGTCCGGTCAGCAGCCTGGGTCGCGGTGCCAATTATCGACTCACCGAGTTTCAAGGAACCATACTGCTGACCCAGTTGGCTCGGCTCATGGAACAAGCGCAGCGGCGCGAGCAGAACGCGCAATATCTAACGGAGTTGCTTGCCAAGATTCCAGGCATTCAACCCGCGAAACTCTACGATGGCTGCGACCGTAGCGCGTGGCATCTGTACATGTTCCGCTACGATCCAGCTCAGTTCGAAGGGCTCTCCCGCGAAGTATTTATGCAGGAGTTACGAAAGGTAGGTGTGGGGGCTAGTGCAGGCTATACGAGCTTAAACAAGTCGCCTCATGTCGTTGCACTCGCAAAAAACACCCACTACCAGAAAATCTATGGAACCGATTTTATGACCAAGTGGGTCGAGAAAAATCAGTGTCCAGAGAACGATCAACTGTGTAGTCAAGCAGTTTGGCTGACGCAAAACGTATTGCTTGGAGAACGGTTAGATATGGAACGGATTGCGGCCAGTGTCGATGCTATTCGCCAGCGTAGTGGTCAGTTGGCTTCATGAGCTAACGGCCATGGATCCGATCTGCCTTACACAGCTTCATCTGCCGCGGTCACTCAGCGGCACAGCCATTACGATTGGCCAAACGCTGAACGCCAAGCTGATGCGCGGCGGCACGCAATCTCTCTCGACTGTTGGAAAGAAAGCGACTCAATGTAAGTACACACCGACAAGAGCGCTTCCTCATCCAAGATGGCTATCTAAATAGAAACGCCTTACGAACACAGCGTGAAATACAGTGTTACCAACGAGTTACGGAGGGATCAACCGGTTTCGAGTGGGGGAATAGTCATGATTGTCCCCTATGCGTCCCACCCATTATGAGTATCTCGCCGCAACCTGTCAAACCAATGCCTGTCCTTGAAAATTGATTGGGAACTGGAAAGCTGGAAAATCTGGGCACTGTGGCTAACACTTGGTGACTTTCGCATTATCCTTGGTAATAGGCGGCGTTAGAGTCTGAGTTACGTTCGCATCGAGAAACGGTCGAACTGGTTCCAGACCTCGCATCCGAATTCATGATTGTCATCCGTGAAAGGTCGTAGATTTTGAGCAGTTACACGCTGTTGACGGGTTCCACCGGCTTACTTGGCAGATATTTACTCCGGGACCTGCTACTGCAGGGGACGCGTTTGGCGCTCTTGGTTCGTGGATCCAAACGCGAATCGGCGGCTGAGCGGATCGAGGGCATTTTGCAAGTCTGGGAGCGCGACTTGGGAAGGCGATTGCCCCGGCCTGTGCTGCTCCACGGCGATCTGCGGCAACCACTGCTGGGGTTGAGCGCCAGTGATGTGCGCTGGGTTTCC
>JBBQRC010000592.1:0-4131 GCA_038215215.1 Pirellulales bacterium | reverse complement strand
GGATTGGCGGTGAGTCCAACACGCCGAACCAGTCTGCGCAGGCGCCTGGTCTCGAGCAAGCCCCTCCCTATCCGGAGCACATCAAGCTCGACTATACGATCGTCGACGGTGACAGACGGACGCTGTTGACCCCGCTGGATCATGGCCTCCGCCGGGCGCATGCGTTGTTGCAAATGCAACAGGCGATGGGCGCATTCCCAAACTCAGAAATGCGCGTTGGACTCGATATTCAGGTTTCGAGTGTGGAAGCAACCCCAAAGTACTGGCGGCTCAAACTGACGTATGTTCCCGAACCGGGAGATCGAGTCCCGGCGTATTTGCTGGTTCCCAAACAGCTTGATCAACCTGCGCCTGCGATGCTCTGTTTGCATCCCACTCATTTTGAGCTGGGTAAAGCCCAACTGTGCGGACTGGGTGGTCGTCCGAGTCAATTCTACGCGCACGAATTGGCGGAATTGGGCTTTGTCTGCCTAGTGCCGGATTACCCGGGCTTTGCGGACTACAACTACGATTTTGCTGAGCATTCTGACCGCTACGCCAGCGGCACGATGAAGGCGATCTGGAACAATGTGCGTGGTATCGATTTGCTGGAGTCTCTCCCCTGTGTCCATCGCGATCGGATTGCGGCGATCGGGCATTCGCTGGGTGGTCACAATACGTTGTACACCGCGGCCTTTGACCAGCGAATCCGGGCCGCCATTACCAGTTGTGGATTTAATGCCTTTGAGTACTACTATGGCGGCGACTTAAAGGGCTGGAGCAGTCTGCGCTACATGCCCCGCATTGAGTCGCAATACAAGTGCGACCCAAGTCTAATGCCATTCAATTTCCCAGAGGTGCTGGCCGCTATTGCACCCCGCAGCATCTTCGTCTGCGCGCCCCGGCATGACGCAAACTTTGCTGTCAAGGGAGTGGAGGTTTGCGAGGCCAGTGTGGCACCACTTTTCAAACTTTTGGGGGCCGAAAGCAAGCTGCGGTTTGAGTATCCCGATGCCGAACACGATTTTCCCGACGAAACTAGACAACAAGCCTACGCCTGGCTGGAAGAGCAACTAACCAGCAAGTAAATTCGTGGACACACAAGACGGCTGCGTTATGCATTTAGGCTTCGTCTCAAAATTTGTTACTCGCCTGCGGAATTACTCATGAGCCAAGATTTTTTCCTGCTCAATCGTGCCCACCAAATCAACCGACTTTACGGTTCCACAAACGAGAAACGCATCCAACGTCCCAACGACAAGACCTTGTCACGGTTACCCGAGCGGGCGCAAAAGTTTTATGCGCTGTTGGATAGGATCTGTGAAATCGCGATGGCCGAGTCGGTAGGGGACGAATCGTCCAAACTGCTTGACCAACAGCGCGCCAGCCTCGTCGAGTTTGAACGAACGATTGTACGCGACCGCTTCGCTGCCGACGAAGCAGTGAAGGGAGCTGCAGTGGCGGTCATTAAAGCCATCTACGCCGATGCGGCCTATTTTTCTGGCTTGAAACCGTTGCCACAATACACCGATAAGTTCCCCTATGAATTGATGTTTCCGAGCTGGCTGAACTTGCTTTCCGCTGTCATGATGCCGCGGATGGGCGGGACAAATCGCGCACGGCTTGAAGGCCCTCAGCAAGTTGAGCTGTTTCGGCATTTGGCGGAATGCCCAATCGTACGGGGCGAACTGGGTAATGATTACGTTGGCTTCCTGACCTTCATTGCCAACCGTTTTGATGCCCCACTGTGTGAACAGATGCTGCAACGTGCCATCGATTTGGTTGAGCAGCACGGCACTGCGATCGTCGCCACCCTGAAAAATCTGGATCTAAGCACCAGTGATGGCAACGTACTCAAGGAACGTTTTGTCCATTACCTCATTGCCAAGTATTCGCTGGAATCCTGGGAAGGGAAAAGTACTTGTAAACTGGCCAGTGAGCCCCCGGCCACGCGCACGCTGCCAGCCGTATTGGCAGGAAAACTGGTCGAGTTAGAACAGCAGGACGACTACGATATTTTTGCAGATTACCTCAGCGATATCGTGGCCGTGATCGAGTCGAAGCAACCGTTCAGCATCGATTTCATCACCGCACTTCAACAAAAACCGAGTGATGTGCCTTTGCTGCTCAAGTGGATCATCGCTGATACGCAACCACGCAAACTGCTTTCAGAGGGGAGCCAGATGTTACTGGCTTCCATCGTAACATTGGACGAAAGCTCGCAACTGCGCGTCGATGTCCCCCGCATTCAGCGATTTGTTAAATGCGTCGTTCAGCGTGCGACTGGTATTAGCGAATCCGCCGTTGAGTTCTTTCGCCAGCAATTCTTGGTAAGTACCGAAAATCGACACACTTTGCTGGACGCGTGTGACTCCGAATTAAAACTGCAGAAGATTGCCGGGATGTTGCTAGAGCGAGCAGCCAAAACGGATAGCAATGAAAAATTTATTCATCTACTGAGCTGCGTAACTGTTTTGGATCAATCCGCGATCAGCCTCGATGCTCAGGTTTCGCTGAATGCGCTTCAATCGGTCATCGAAAACCGCTCGATTGGCAACAAAGAATTGCAGGACATCATCGGCGATCTGCAAAAAAACACTGCGATCTCCTTGCAGACTCTGGCTTCGCCCTTGTCTGTAGCGGCCCAGAAGAGCGACCGCTTAGTGACCCTTTATCTAACGCTCAATGAGGTTGGCCAAACGTTGTACCATTCAGGAAAGGTCGATAACTTCAGTGTGGTCCGGGCCAAATATTCGCGTTTGTCTAACTTAGACTAGTGAGCCGTTCTGTGGGTGTAAAGGTGTCAGGAGTCAATTGTGCCAAGCACCCGCAGGGCCGTTCCGGCAATTGACTCCTGACACCTTCACAGCGGTGTGCTCTGTTCTGACTGAAAACTAGCATAGTGTGGCACGGGCTTGCCCGTGTGTTTTTTCGTTGTCAGCTTGCACGGGCACTTATTTCGAATATTCACGACGGCTAGAGTGTCAACGGACGCAGGGATTTTCTTCACTAAATCGGACAACTGGCTAATCGACGGGCAAGCTGCTAAGTCGCAATAAGTGTCCCATAGTCGCCTTTCGCATTTTTTTGGACTGCTGCGACTTGTCGCAGCTTTCATTTTTAATCGAGTGCGGGACCCGTGCGTGAATTTTGTAACGATCGATCCCAAGAAGGAAATTAGATGACGCTAGACTTTCCTGACGACTGGGTCGAGCCGTACGACCTGTTTATTAGTTATTGCCGCGACGACAACGGGCAGAAACAGGTCTCGGCGATTGCTCGCGAGATCGAAATCGGGCACGCGGACTTTGCACCGTCCCAGCCGTTAAAGGTTTTCTTTGATCAGACCTCCATTGTCACCGGTGAACTGTGGCAGGACAAACTGCAAAAGGGGATCCGGCAGTCCAAGGTCATGCTGGTCGTGCTGTCCAAGGCCTATTTCGAAAGCTCCTGGTGTCGTCGCGAGTACGAAGAATTTCTGGCAGTGGAACGCAGTCGCACCTATCCGGGTCATGCCTTTATGCCCATCTATGTTCTGGCGCCGGCCGAGCTGGATCAAAACGTGGCGGCTTCGGCTCGACAGTGGTTTGACGACCTCAACCGACGGAACGGCATCGAACTGCAGGACTTCTGGCCTCAAGGCGAAACTTTTCTGCAGGAACTGGATGTGCGGCAGCGACTGCAGGCGCTGCGGCTTCGGGCGGTTGAGCGAGCCGATTATGGGCGGCTGTTGCAGAAAGTGCCGCGGCGAATTCGGCCTCGCAATTCACGATTTGTGGGGCGAGTTCAGGAGATCCACTCTTTGCGACAACTGCTGACACAGTTCGAAATTGCGGCGGTGTGTGCGGTGCAGGGAATTGGTGGTATCGGAAAGTCGTCGCTGGCGCGTGAATATGCCTACTGCTATCGCCTAGAATATCTCGGCGGCCAGTTTGAACTGGACCTCGCCACGGTTCACGACCGGCAGAGACTGGAAGATGAAATTATTGCCCTGGCCAAAGACAAGCTGGGGGCCGACATCAACTAAGTGTGGCCTCACGCCGATCAGTTGCGAGTCGCTCGGGATACGTTTGTCCGCATCGGCACCAGCCACCGAATCCTGCTGATCCTGGACAACGTCAATGAAGGCGATGTCAGCCTGGTTTCCGCCGC
>JBBQRC010000591.1:0-4131 GCA_038215215.1 Pirellulales bacterium | reverse complement strand
AAAAAGATCGCCCGTATCCGCTACAGCACTCCAGGCGTGGGACTCATTAGCCCCCCTCCGCACCATGATATTTATTCGATCGAAGATCTCGCACAGTTGATCCACGATTTGAAGAACGCCAATCCCAGCGCGCGAATCAGCGTGAAATTGGTCAGCGAAGTGGGTGTTGGTGTGGTCGCATCGGGGGTCGCCAAAGCGCATGCTGAACACATCGTGATCGCTGGTGACGTCGGAGGCACTGGCGCTTCGCCGTTGACCAGTATCAAGCACGCCGGCTTGCCTTGGGAATTGGGGCTGGCCGAAGCCCATCAAACTTTGGTGCTGAATGACCTTCGCAGTCGCGTGGTATTGCAGACAGACGGTGGATTGAAGACTGGTCGCGATGTGGTGGTGGCCGCCTTGTTGGGTGCAGAAGAATTCGGTTTTGCGACTGCACCTCTGATAACACTTGGCTGCATCATGATGCGTAAATGTCACTTGAATACCTGTCCGGTAGGCGTGGCGACGCAAGATCCTGAGCTGCGCAAGAAGTTCAAAGGCAAGCCTGAGCACGTAGTCAACTACTTGTTTATGGTGGCCGAAGATGCTCGTCAGATTATGGCCAAGCTCGGCTTTCGGACGCTTACCGAAATGGTCGGCCGCGTGGATCTGCTCGATCCTCGCAAAGCCATTCACCATTGGAAGTCGGATGGCTTGGATTTGACCGCCATGCTCACACCGGCGAAGAAGCTACGCCCTGATGTCATCACTCACCAAACCATTCCGCAAGAGCATGGTCTAGAGAATTCCTTGGATATGAGGTTCTTGGTACCTCAAGCAAAAGCGGCGCTCGAGTCGCAGTTGCCCGTTAAGATTGTGTCCAACGTTATCAATGTCAATCGTACGGTCGGCACGATCCTCAGTCACGAAATCGCCAAACGTTACGGTCAAGCTGGATTGCCCAACGATACCGTGCATATCAAACTGAACGGTTCGGCCGGTCAAAGTTTGGGGGCCTTCCTGGCGCATGGCGTGACGATCGAATTGGAAGGCGATTCAAATGACTATGTTGGCAAAGGCTTGTCGGGTGGGCGTGTCATCGTCTATCCACCGAAGAACAGCAGTTTCAAACCGGAAGAAAACATTCTGGTGGGAAATGTCTGCCTGTATGGCGCCACCAGCGGTGAGGCGTTCTTCCGTGGTCAAGCGGCCGAACGATTCTGCGTGCGGAATTCGGGTGCCAACGCTGTGGTTGAAGGGGTGGGGGATCACGGTTGCGAATATATGACCGGTGGTCGACTGGTAGTGCTGGGACCGACAGGTCGCAATTTTGCCGCCGGCATGTCAGGTGGCATTGCGTACATCTGGGATCGTGAAGGCGACTTCAACTTGCGGTGCAATCTCGGCACGGTAGGACTAGAAAGGATTGATTCGCCAGAAGAGGAAGCGGAGGTCCGCGACCTGATTCAGCGGCACGCTGAATACACCGGCAGCACCGTGGCTGCGGCAGTGCTGGAGAACTGGTCTATATTCCTGAGCCAGTGCGTAAAAGTCATGCCGATAGATTACAAACGCGTGATGGAAGAGTTACGCAACAATCGCGAACCCATAGCGGTGGGTGCTGATGACTAGCGAGAAGCTAGAAGCGAGAAGTTAGAAGTTAGAAGTTAGAAGTTAGATAGAAAACATATATTAGAGATCATCGATACGCGAAGGAAGCACTATGGGAAAGCCAACCGGGTTCAAAGAGTTTGATCGCAAAAAAGTGCCCTGGCGTTTGCCCGTGATTCGACTGAAGGATTACAACGAAGTTTACACGGAGCCCGACGAAGCCCAGTTGCGCGACCAAGGGGCACGTTGTATGGATTGCGGTGTGCCGTTTTGCCAGTCAGCTTCGGGTTGCCCCATCGACAACTTGATTCCCGAATGGAATGACCTCGTCTATCAGGGGCGCTGGAAAGACGCCAGTGAACGCTTGCACCTGACCAACAACTTCCCCGAGTTCACAGGTCGAACCTGCCCTGCCCCGTGTGAAGGTGCCTGTGTGTTGGGAATTACCGATCCACCGGTAACGATTAAGAATATCGAAAATGCCATTGTCGATCGCGCCTTTGCAGAGGGCTGGATTCGCGCCAAACCGCCGGTACAGCGATCTGGTAAGCGAATTGCCATCGTAGGTAGCGGACCGTCTGGCTTGGCAGCAGCAGATCAATTGAACAAGGTTGGTCATAGCGTTACCGTCTACGAACGCGCGGACCGTATTGGTGGTCTGCTAATGTATGGCATTCCGAATATGAAACTGGACAAGGGCGTCGTACAGCGTCGTCTGGATATCATGGCCGGTGAAGGTGTGGTCTTTGTCACCGGCGCCGACGTGGGGCGGAGTATCGATCCCAAGCAGTTGTGGGCGGACAACGACGCGGTATTGTTGGCGACCGGTGCCACCAAGCCGCGTGATTTACCCATTCCCGGCAGAGACCTCAAGGGTGTTCACTTTGCCATGGAGTTCTTGGGTAAGAACACCAAATCGCTGCTCGACAGTGCCCACAGCGATGGTGCTTTCATCAGTGCCAAAGGGAAGAATGTGGTTGTGATTGGTGGTGGCGATACAGGCACTGACTGTATTGGCACTAGCCTGCGCCATGGCTGTTCCGCTTTGGTCAATTTCGAATTGCTGGATCGTCCACCTGAGGACCGGGCAGAGGATAATCCCTGGCCACAATGGCCGCGTATTTTCCGTGTCGACTATGGCCACGAGGAAGCGGCCGAAAAGTTTGGCAAAGATCCTCGCGAATACTGCATCCTGAGCAAGGAGTTTGTAAGCGACGGGAACGGCAACGTGCAGGCGATTCGGGCCGTGAAGGTCCAGTGGTCAAAAGTCGATGGACGGATGCAAATGCAGGAGGTCGCCGGATCTGAGCATCTGGTTAAGGCCGATCTGGTCTTACTCGCTATGGGTTTCCTCGGGCCAGAGCAGTATGCCGCCGAAATCTTCGGAGTGAAAGCAGATGCTCGCAGCAACTACGCCGCGGAACATGGCAAGTTTACGACCAACGTGGACGGAGTTTTTGCGGCCGGAGACTGTCGGCGTGGGCAATCGCTGGTCGTTTGGGCCATCAACGAGGGACGTGGCGCAGCGCGAGCGATTGATATCTTCCTACAAGGTTCTAGCATCCTGCCAGCACCTGGCTTGACTATGGGGACGGCCGCCTTAGTGAATGTCTAAACCGTGCGGAATCAGAAATTTAGACGCTTGGCAGTTGCGTTGGCCTAGGACTTGCCGCTAGGCTAATTTCTGGAAAGCTGGCCTGCCACGTTCTGGGCCAGCCCACAGGATGCTTAATTGGAGTTGCCGATGTTCGTTTATAAACGCTCACAGCCATTCATGCTGGCGCTTTGGCTGTTGCTTGGCATGATGCATTCACCTGGGGCGACGGCGGATGATTCGAGGAAGCTGCCAACCGCCCCAGATCGGCCCGTAGTTGAAGATCGGCCAAGTCGCAACACGGCCAAGTCAAAAGGTGATTTGACTTTCGATGATTTGAAATTTGACATCGAAAAGGGGGCACCGTTCGAGCGATCGATGATCCCGCCGTCGATCGAGGAACTCGATAAGAAGCCGATTCGAATTCGCGGATATATCCTGCCAGCCAGTGTTTTTAAGCAAAGTGGCATCGATGAGTTTGTCTTGGTGCGTGACAACATGGAGTGTTGTTTTGGGCCGGGGGCTGCCTTGTACGACTGCATCATGGTCAAGATGGAAAAAGGAAAGACGACCGAATTCACCACGCGTCCGGTGGCTGTGAAGGGCAAGTTTGAAGTCGAGGAATTCAAATTTCCTGACGGTACGCACTACGCGATTTACAAGTTGACCGCCACCGAAGCCAAGTAATCCCATACTCCGCCGCATCTCCACCCAGTGCTTTGTCTAGATCCGTTGTTTAGAACGCGTCATCATGGCATTGGGAGACTTGAAAAACCCGCGAGCCATCTACGCTAAGGGTGCCTTGTTCGTACTGATGGGCACGCTCTCCGCGGGTCTGTTATTGGCAGACGCGTTCAGTTGGAAACGCGTTGTTTTATTGTGGATTTGCGTTTGGGCATTTTGTCGCGCCTATTACTTTGCGTTTTACGTCGTTGAGCATTATGTCG
>JBBQRC010000590.1:0-4139 GCA_038215215.1 Pirellulales bacterium | reverse complement strand
GTGAGCCATCCGAAAATCGCGATTGAGACGAGTTGTTTCATAGTTGTTTCAGGGTGATTGGTTTCAGTTCTGGAGAAAATCTGCGAATTATTTGAGCGTGATAACAATCGTAGGTTTGACTGAATGCAAAGGCTGGAAGCTTCACGAACCGATCGGAGTCCGACGCCCCCCCGAAAATATTCCCGTTTTGAGCAATCCATAGGATTTCACGAAAAAGTAACCGCTCATTTTGAACCGGCGTTGCCTGACAGTAGCTTTTCCACCTCAGTCAACAGAACCTGAGCACACAGCCAATCGCTTAAATAAAATGAAGCTGCAACGCCAAATTTGAATTCAGCCATTAAGCGGTTTGTTTCGTTCAGCCAGGACTGAGTTTGCCGGTGCCAATCGCCAGCTTCGGTGTCACGGCCGAGGCGGTGGCAGGCAAGCGCCAAAACCGCGTAGTTCTGTCCGCGGCCAACCCAGTTAGGGCCAACTTCGAGCGATTTTTTTAACGTCTCGATCGCCTGTTCGTCTTGTCCAGCGCGGTGCTGGGCGATACCCAGCGAATACAAATACCAGGCAATGCGAGGTTGCTCTGCCACGGACTGGCCGGCCCATTTCAGCGGAATCGACCAGTCGGTCATCGTATCAGGCAAGAGCGTGCTTGCGCGCGACAGGTGGCTCGCCACAAAATGTTCGTCCGCAAGAACTTGGGTTTTCACGAGCGATTTGCAGAGATCTCGATACCCAAGCTCGTCGCCGGACAACAATTTGAGCGCAGCCAATTCGAACCCAACCACCGTCCAGCTAATCAGCGCACCGGATCGGTCCGCTGGGTCCAGTTGCGATAATTCCTCGGTGAGTAATTCAAATGACTTTTCATAATCGGAACTTGCCTTAGTCCATTCGCGAGAACTGGCGAACGTGCGACCGCGGACATGCCAGAGACGCATGTCTTCAGGCCGCAACTCGACGAGGTTCGCGAACACTTCTGGCCGCTGGACCATTTCGAAGCAAAAGTGCATTTCCTGTAATGAAGCGCGAGTTCCAGGAGGTAACTCGTCCAGCACCTTGATAAAGTTGATCGCTGCCTCGCGCCATTCGCGGCGACTGACCTGTTGACGGCCTGCATCCATGTACGTGAAGACATCGCCATAAGTGATTGTGGCCAGAGCGCGTTCTTGAATTGCAACCAAACGCGGATCGTCACTAGGTGGAGCTGCACCCATCAGCGTCTTGGCATGGCGAAAATGGATTTCGCTTTCCAGCCAGTCAGTCCAACTGATTGGCATCGTTCCCACCAGACCATCGTGCATCGTCTTGATCCATTCATTTCGGGCTTGTTCAACGCGTTCCAACGCATCATGCGCTGCGGAAGTCTTGCCTTGATTATGCAAGGCAAGTGCCAGGTTTGCGTAATTGACTCGGTGAATCCCAGCGGGCGAGTTCGTCCCTCTTGAGATCGCTTCACGGCAACGAGCGGCGGCTTTGTCATCATCTCCGGCTAGCATGTGGACTCTGCCTGCCAAGCCAAAATGCCAAGGAGCCTGGGCCACCGAGACAAGTTCCTCCGCGCGGCGTACGAGGTCTGCCGGATCACCGACTGGCTGTGTCGCGAGCGCACAAGCCCTGACCACATAGTATCGCGTCTGCACCTCAGCCGAACTGCCGTGCTGCCGCATTAGTTCCTGGCAGGCAGCGCGGTATCCCGCCTCATCACCCGTATAAAGCCTCAATAAGGCGTGCTCAAAGCATGTTTGCGCACTGGCATTGTTCGCCAAACGAAAGCGGTGCTCGTAATCCGCAGCAGCTCGATCCCACAGGCCGAGATGGGTATAGAGTCCACTTCGATAGATGTAAGGTGTATTCAAACCAGGTTCGATTTGCATCGCTTTGGTAAATTGCTCGTGTGCAGCCGACCAGTTTTTTCGGTTATAGAACTCGATACCGTCGTTGGCGATCTGCGTCGCCTGATTCAGCCGCTGGGAGAATTGTTCGGCTTTTTCCTTGGCGGCAATCGCCTCGTCGCGTGCTAGCCGCTCGCTGGCAAGAGCGGCTTGAGCAGCCCGGGATGCTCTGATCGCCCAGGCTGCCAGCGACGTGCTCACGACCACTCCCACCACAAGCAATCCAAGGAACGAAGCGGCCGTCGTCAATAAACCGCGATGCTTGCGAGCCATTTTTTGCAGGCGATAGACTACCGACGGTGGACAGGCTTCGACTGGCTCGTCTGAAAGAAAACGTTGCACATCGCGTGCAAGACCATTGGCTGTCTCGTAGCGCCGCGTCCGGTCTTTCTCGAGACACTTCATGACGATCAAATCGAGTTCACCCCGAACGATTGCCGAAAGTCGATTGGGATCAGTTTTGCGATTGGCGGACACATCGGTGAGCGTCGCCCCCAACGTGCTGATTCGGGTGCTCGGCCTTGGCGGTTCCTCCTCGCGAATAATGCGACGAATTTCGTCGAAGGCAGCCTTGTGCAATCGTTGCTTATCGAACGGGGTAGTGCCGGTTATTAATTCGTAAAGAAGAACCCCCAGTGAATAGACGTCGCTTCGAGTATCCACATCCAAAGCGTTGAGCTCCGCTTGTTCAGGACTCATATACAGCGGAGTGCCGATCATCTGAGAAAACCGAGTGTAGATCGTCTTTTCAGTAAGCTGCTGACCGAGTGCCTTGGCCACTCCGAAATCGATAACTTTTACGACCGGAATTCCGTCATGAGGTGCAACCAAAATGTTGCTCGGTTTCAAGTCGCGGTGGATAATGCCTTTCTGGTGCGCGTGTTGCACCGCTTGGCAGACGGCGATGAAGAGCGGCAGCCGTTCGCGCGGCGAGAGTTGATTGTCATCGCAATATTCTGTGATCGGCACGCCTCGTACCAATTCCATGACAAAGTAGGGACGCCCCGAATCGGTTGCCCCTGCGTCCAGTACCTTTGCGATGTGCGGATGATCCATCATTGCCAGAGCCTGACGTTCGGCCTCGAAGCGGGCAACAACCTCCCTCGTGTCCATTCCCGGCTTGATGACTTTGATCGCAACTTTGCGGCGAACTGGATGATGTTGTTCGGCTACGAACACCAATCCAAAACCACCCTCCCCAATTTGTTCCATTAACTTATAGTGGCCAATAGTGTCACCTGGCCGTTCAGTGACAGGGGAACGATCAACTGTGTCTGCATACGCTGCGGCAGGTCGCTCGAGAAAACTTTGTTCTTGCTCGACGGCATCGAGCAGTGCGACCACTCGCTCGCGAAGTGCCAGATTCTTTCCACATGCCTGCTCGAGATAAGCGTGACGCGCTGAGGCTGACGGAATTTCATGGGCAATTTTGAAAATATCTTCTTCGGTAATCAGCGATTGAATCATAAACGCACTCTCGTTTGGATTTAACTTTCATTAGCTCTCTGACTAACAATGCGAAATCTGGGATCAGCGCATCCGATTTTTTTCGGCGAATATTTTAGGACCGCCTCACTTTCGTAGTGAGAACACTGCATAATCGTTCACTAACAAATCAATCCTCAGTTCGCATCTCCAGCTGTAGCCAGCCTTTAGAGTACAACCAGTCAGCGCTGGCTGTGGACACCGCCACACCTAATACTTTGGCCGCCTCCTCCAAAGACAGTCCGGCAAAAAAACGCAGTTTGACTAGTTGAGCCTTGCGAGGGCTGTGTCGCTCCAGCTTTTGAAGCGCCTCGTCGAGGGCCAGCAGGTCAAGTCTGTCCGTGGAGGCGATCTCGATCACATCGGCGATGTCATCCAACTCCTGTCGCTCGCGCCGACCTCCTGCCTTAGCCGCTAACTTACGGCGCGACTGCTCAATCAAGATTCGTCGCATAGCTTCCGCGGCAGCTGCGAAGAAGTGCCCACGTGAATCCCAGTGCTGGGCTTTGTCGACGTCAACGAGCCGGATGTAAGCGTCGTGCACCAGCGCAGTTGCTTGCAACGTCTGCCCAGGTTTCTCCTGTGCCAGCCTCGCCGTTGCTAGCTTCCGTAACTCGTCATAGATCAGCGGCAGCAGTTTCTCGGCTGCTAAGGGATCGCCAGATTCGATCTGGCCCAAAATTTGGGTGGCATCATGCATAGAGGGAGACTCGGTAGGAATGGAATTCTGTCCTCACTATACTCTTCCCCCAACTGAATTACTTC
>JBBQRC010000589.1:0-4148 GCA_038215215.1 Pirellulales bacterium | reverse complement strand
AAGAGCTCCCGCAGATGAGGCTTGCAAAAAACGGCGACGGGGTGATCCGAATTGCATCTTAAGCTCCTTAGTGGAGTGCGGAACGAGAGAGGTTTAGCCGCTATTGTAGCAGACTCCGTAGGAGACTAAGGGCGCTGAGCCCGCCTGAGCGTGGCGTGACTAGACTACAAGACTGGTGCGAAGTGAATTCACCGTGGCGTCAAACGTAGTGGAACTAGCTCAGTGACATTTCACGCCCCAAGCATTCCAGCAAGAATTCAAGAATCTCAATTTGCCGAGTTGCTTCGTCCAGGTCGCGTCCCCAGGTATAGATGCCATGACGGTGGATGATGTAACCATGTGTCAGTGGTTTTTCAGGATCGGCCATGGCCATCCGGACTTGTTCCGCCAGGGAGGGTATGTCCTGCGTGTTGTCAAAGATACGCAGCCACTCTCGGTGCTCGTGCGTAGTCACACCGCTGAGGCCTTTGAGCATTTCGAAACCTTCAATCATGAGTCCGCCAAGTCCGTGGAAGCGTTCGGAGAGCACCGTTGACCAGACGCTGTGAGTGTGCAAGACGGCTCCCACGTCATCACGTTGGGCGGCGATGCAATGGAGCAGCGTTTCGGCGGAGGATTTTGGCTGGTCCTCGCGTGTGGGTTTCCCGTGCGCATCGACCAAGACAAAATCTTCTCTGATGAGTCGCCCTTTGTCTTTGCCGCTGGCCGTTACCAGTAGTTGCAGCGGATTGCGATTGACAACGACACTGTAATTACTGCTGGTTCCCAACGACCAGCCGCGTTGCCAAAAGATGTTGCCGACGCGTCGCAAATGGTCGATCTGCGTGGTGTAGGCCTGTAGGTACTCTGGCAAAATACCGTGGCTTTCAAATTTAGATTCAAGCATATTGCAAATTCCAACTTTAGCTGTGCATGCGCGGCAGTGGATTACCTTTGGCGATAATGTCGCTTTCAAAAGCGGAGAGTTCATGAAGTCGTTGCTTGACGACGTCGTCTGGAGCGAAATATTTGGCGAGCCGCACGTAGGTGGTGTGATGTCTGGCTTCGGATTCGAACAAGGAACGATAGAACTCGGCCAGTTCTTCGTCCTGAACATGTTCTGCCAGCAGACTGAAGCGTTCACAACTGCGGGCTTCGATCAGACTGGCCACGAGCAAACGATCGACGGCGCGTTCGGCTCCGCGCGGACGCACGAGTGCATTGAGTTCGCGGCCGTAGTGTCCTGCAGGCTGGCATCGAAACTGGATGCCGCGACGGTCCAGCAGCGCGATCACGAGATGGAAATGTTCCAATTCCTCTGCGATGATGTTGGTCATTTCTCGGCAGATTTCCACATTGTCAATGTAGGCTCCCATGATGCTCATGGCGTTGGCGGCGGCCTTGTGTTCGCAATGCGCGTGATCCACGAGGATTTCTTCCAGCGAATGATCGACTTGGTCGAGCCACTGCTGCTGGGACGTGCTTTGTAAGTTGAGCAAGAGAACCTCCGATTACGAGCCACTGCCGAGGATGGGGTGCTATTATTATCCGCAGGAAAGCCACATTTGCCACGGGACGGACTTTGTTCAGTCAAACAAAAAACGAGAGAATTCGGGCTGAGGTGGATGAACTTTCGCGGAATGCCACTTGCTCCCCCCTCGAACGATTACAAATGTCACTTAAAATTCGAGTAAAATAGCCGTACGATAACGAAATTTTACGTACCGTAAGACGGAAGATTTGGAACGAGATATCGCCCGCGCGGAAGCTAGAATCGAAGAGCTCCATGCCAATATGTTGCCACCGGAGACGCTCCGCGATGGACGACGGATGAACGACATACAACAACAATTAATCGCAACTGAACAGCACCTTGTTCAGCTTTACGAACACTTCGAAGAAGCTTGTGAACTCAACTCATGGCATTTTGGAACACAAAAAAGAACCCAGAACAACCGCTCGAACCTGATAAAAAAGCAGGTGGCCTGCTGAGTGGTTGGAAAGCTGCTTTGCAGAAGACCAGCCGTGTACTCAACACCGACATTCGCGATCTTTGGAAGAGCCAAGGAGAGTTGGTCGACGACGACTTTCTGCGCAAGCTCTATGCGGTGCTGGTACGCAGCGACATGGGTGGCGATATGGCGCGGCAAATTCGCGACCGGATCGGTGCCGACTTTCGGGCGCGTAAAGTGGAATTCCAAGAGGTGCTGGACATCATTGCCTCCGAAATTCGTCAATCTTTGGATCAGGGTAGTACAGAAATCACACTGGCTGAGTCTGGACCAAGCGTCATTTTAGTAGTGGGCGTGAATGGTTCGGGTAAGACGACGTCGATTGCCAAATTGGCTTACCGCTACACGCAGGCAGGCAAACGCGTGTTGCTGGGGGCAGGGGACACTTTCCGAGCTGCAGCAGTGGAGCAATTGACGATTTGGTCGCAGCGCATCGGCTGCGATATCGTCACCGCCGCAGCGGGGGCTGATCCCGGTATCGTCATGTTTCAAGCAACCAAAAAAGCGGTTGATGAGAACTATGACATCTGCATTTTGGATACCGCGGGACGCTTGCAGACGCAGAGCAATCTGATGCAGCAGCTGGATAAAATCCGACGCGTTATTGGCAAGCACATTCCCGCAGCGCCACACGAAGTGTTGCTGGTGCTGGATGCGACTGCGGGGCAGAACGCAATCAGTCAAGCGAAGGGATTTTCGGAAGCCGCAGGTTGCACTGGCATCGTGCTCGCCAAACTGGACGGATCGGCCAAAGGGGGCGTGGTCATTCCTATTCGGCAGCAGTTCAATTTACCCGTCAAACTGGTTGGGCTTGGCGAACAAATGACAGACCTGGCCACCTTTGATGCCGAGCTGTTTGCCAAAGCGCTGTTGGCGGACGCCAACAGAGGTTAACGCGACGGCCAAAAGGGTGTGGCCAACTTCGTCGGCCGAGAACTCGTCGGCTGGAGTCTTTTTGCAGGTCTGCAGCTAGTTGGTATTGGCAGTATTGGAAATGCAGGGCGCACCTTTTACGCAGGCGTCAAGGCTTACCAGACCGATACTTTTTCTGTAATTGTTGGAACTGGCTACATAAAAAACTGTTGAACCCCGAAGTCACCCAACTCCGATAGCTAATCCCGGACACGCACTTTAAAGGGTGCGGGAGATGATCCAAGAACTCGTAAGTGGCTCAACCTTTCGAATTGGCGGTCTTGGTCCCGAACCCCGTTCGGCCGAAGTTCAACAGTGGACTGACGGCTGTTAGGATTCCGAAGATCAATCAAGGATGAACAAATGAAAATAACTAGAACTGCGCTATTGGCGGCGATCGCCTGCGCTTTTGGCGGCAACGCGTTGGCGCAGACGAACCAGCCGTCGGCCTACTCATACGGATATTATGCTGATGACGCTGCGCCTGCAGCGAAGCAGGTCAGCCAGAACACTCGTGCATCCATGGCAGAAGTGATTCCCGCTTCCTGCTCATGCAGCGATGCACCGATCAGCAACTGCGACGTTGGTGCTTGTGGAAGCGGAAGCGGATGCGATGCGGGTACTGGCAATGGATGCGACGGCAGCGGTGGCGACGGACCGTGGCGTCTGTTCGCAAACGATCCCTATGGTTTGACCATCGGTGGTTGGAGCGACATTGGCTACCACTCTGCCAACACCAACGGTAACTTCAACAACTACGCGGACCATGTCCAATTGCAACAGCAATGGCTCTATGCCGAAAAGGTTGCGGACGGAAGTGGCGGGCTCGGCTTTGGTGGACGTATGGATTACCTGTACGGTACTGATGCTCCTGACACACAAGCGTTCGGCATTCCCAACAACCATTGGGACAACAGTTGGGATAACGGTGGCGCTTACGGTCACGCGATTCCTCAGTTGTACGGTGAAGCAGCTTACGGCAATTTGTCGGTCAAGGTTGGTCACTTCTTCACCATCATTGGTAACGAAGTCGTGGCTGCTACCGGTAACTTCTTCTACAGCCGCCAGTTCACGTTCTACAACGCAGAGCCATTCACTCACACGGGTGCGTTGACCACCTACAAGATGGACGACGATACCACCTTGTGGAACGGTTACGTTACCGGTTGGGATAGCGGATTTGAACACAATGGTGACGCTTATCTGGGTGGTTTTTCACGCAAGCTCAGTGACGATGTGTCGTTC
>JBBQRC010000588.1:0-4154 GCA_038215215.1 Pirellulales bacterium | reverse complement strand
ACCACCACGGGGCCCTCGAGGTCCACTTTGGAGCACCACAAAGCCCGGCAAATCTTCGCACTCGCTGCCTAAGCCATACGTCAACCAAGCCCCCATGCTGGGACGACCAAATTGGCCGCTGCCGGTATTCATAAACAGCTTGGCAGGAGCGTGATTAAACAGATCCGTCTGGCAGGTGCGAATGAATGTCAATTCGTCGACGATCTTCGACGTGTAGGGTAACAGATCGCTGACCCACGCGCCGCATTGTCCATACCGCTGAAATGAACGTCGTGTTCCGAGCAGGTTGGTGCGATGGCTACTGCTCATGAACGCAAAACGTTTGCCATCCAAGTAGCTCTGCGGCATCGGCTGGCCATTGAGCTTGTTGAGCAGTGGTTTGTGATCGAACATATCCAATTGCGAGGGGCCGCCAGCCATGAACAAATAAATGACCCGCTTGGCCCGCGGTTCAAAGTGCGTGGGTCTAGGGGCGAGCGGATTACCGGCCGATGTGGCCGCGTGGAGCTTGGAATCTGCTGCCAGCAGCTTGGCTAGCGCGATGGAGCCGACCCCGACACCACATTTCCCGAAGAAGTGCCGCCGAGTTTGTTGTCGTAGAGATTCGTTGTTTTGCATAGCGAATATTCGCGTTATTCTCGAGTAAACGTTTCGTCCAAATTCAGCAGCGCGCGGGCTGCGCTCATGGAATCAAGACTCTTAAGAATCGCAATTTCATCCGGCTTTGCGTGTCTTGCCGTGCAGCGGCGAAATGCGGTTTCAATTCCCTCGTCCTCAATGATTTTTTGCAGCGCCCTGGCGAACTCGACGAAGCCAGAATCGTTCATCAACGTCAAGGCTTGTAACGGCGTGTTGCTCCGCGCGCGGCGGGTACAGGTGCTGAAGCCTTCCGGAGCATCAAAAACACTCAGCGACGGCGGTGGAGTGGCACGATACACAAAAGTGTACAAACCGCGTCGAAAGCGTTCCTCCCCCTGGCTCTCCTTCCAACTGCGGTTGGATTGGCCAAGCGACATGATGCCCGCAGGGATGGGTGGATAAACGGGTGGACCACCAAGCCGAGATGACAACAGGCCGCTGACCGCCAAGCCGACATCGCGCACTAATTCCGCGTCCAAACGAAGACGCCGTTGTCGAGCCAGCAAGTAATTTTGTGGATCATGCTGCTGCAACGCTGGGGTTAGCTGAGAACTCTGGCGGTAAGTCTGCGAACAGACAATTTGCCGATGCAGCTTCTTTAAGCTCCAGCCCTGCTCCATGAAATCGACTGCCAGCCAATCCAGCAGTTCAGGGTGACTGGGGAGTGATCCTTGCAATCCAAAATCATTTTCGGTTTCGACGATGCCACGCCCAAAGTACTGCTGCCAGACGCGATTGACGATGACACGAGCAGTAAGTGGATTGGCGGGATCGACCAACCAACGAGCCAGGTCCAAGCGATTGGCGGTCGCCGCGGATTTTTCCAGTGGATGCAGCACCGAGGGAGTATCACAGCTCACCGGCTCGGCCGGCCGCGTGAAATCGCCTTGAATAAAGATGGTGGTCTGACGCGGAGTGGCCAACTCTTTCATCACCATCGTACTGACATCGTCGACCTTTAAATTCGGTTCTTCTTGATTGTTGAAGAACGCAAAGAATTGGTAATATTCTTTTTGCTCGATGGGATCGAATTTGTGGTTGTGACATTGTGCGCAGCCCACCGTCAAGCCTAGCCATACAGAGCCTGTCGTGGCCACACGATCAATGACGCTATCGATCCGGAACTGCTCAGGATCGATCCCTCCCTCTTGGTTGATTTGTGTGTTGCGATGAAAACCCGTTGCAACAATTTGTTCTGTCGTGGCCTGCGGAAGTAAGTCACCGGCAAGTTGCTCAATCGTGAACTTATCAAACGGCAGATCACGATTGAGGGCGTCGACGACCCAATCACGGTACAACCAAATCTGGCGCGGCGCATCGATCGAGTAGCCGTTGCTATCTGCATAGCGAGCTTGGTCCAGCCACCAGCGTCCCCAGCGCTCGCCATAATGCGGGCTGCGTAGTAGCCGGTCGACCAATTCGGATATCGCCAAGTTGGCGTCGTCTTTGCAGGCCGCCAAGAAATCGTCGACTTCAGCCAGCGTGGGTGGCAAGCCGATCAAATCCAAGCTGATGCGACGGATCAGTGTCTCCGGTGCCGCCTCAGGAGAAGGGCTCAATCCCTCGCGTTCAAGTCGTTCGCGCACAAACGCGTCGATCACGTCACTGGCTTGATGCTCCTTAGTTGAGCTCCCTGGTGGCGATGTTTTTTTCGGAGCGATGAAGGCCCAGTGTTTTTCGTATTCTCCACCCTGCTCGACCCAGCGGCGTAACACATCCACCTGCTGAGTCGACAACCGCTTGCCCGAATCGGCCGGAGGCATGATGTCGTCATCTGTCGACAGGATCCGAGTAATCAGTTCGCTCTCTGCAAGCTGGTGTGGCATTACCGCAACTTCACCAGAGTCCAGTGTATTTGTCGCTCCCTCATGCGTATCCAGCCGCAAACCAGCTTCGCGGGTCTTATTGTCAAAGCCATGGCACGCAAAACAATTCTCCGACAAGATCGGTCGCACGTCGCGATTGTATTGCACCTGCTGCGCAGTCACTTGATTCGCCAGACTCAAGCAGAACGCCAGGAGACAGAACAAAGTTGCCTGTGACCGCTGCCAACTTCGAGTCAACCGATTTGCTGGAAAACTGAGCGATTCTGGAGGGTTGGGGGCCGCAGGGCTGAAATAATTAAGCTGGCGGTCCAGTTTGAGGGCCAATTGGCTGTTCAGCTCCCTCGTAGTCGGTCGAATTGAATCGCGAAAACACATTTGCTGCATGAATCCAAAGTTAACTGCGCTGTCCGAATCGCTACTTTCTCAAAGCGAAAAGCGACCCTGGAGCCGAATCGGGCGTCTGCTACCAGTATAACCTAACCACCTGGATGTGTTCACCTTGGTTGGCCGAAGCAGCTCAACAATAGCCTCGCGGGCTCCCTCGGGCTGCGTTTGCGGATCAGTGGCGCCCCGTATGAGTGTGATCTTAGTCGGGAGTGGCTCGCTGGTGCGGACGTCGCAGTCTGGGTGACTATTTTTCCCTTGCAGTTGTTTTTAGGTAAGAACGCCAGATAAATTAGGCAAGAACGCCAGATAAATGGGGGACACACGCAATATGTGGCCATCGGCTCTCCCCCGACCCTATGTCGGTGGAAGCACGACTGACAAGCTAACTGCCGCGTCGCAACGAACCAGCGCGCGGCCCGGCGTCCGTTCGCCTCCGGCGAGCGGACGCCGGGCCGGGACTTATTTTGCGCGCGTTGTCACCTTCCGAGTAGCCTTCCAGTCATTGCTCCACCGACGCCGGGTCGGATGGTGGCGGGAAACGCCGGTCGCTTGCCGCAGCCCACGAATTCCAGGCCGGTCTCCGACGCAAAATCATTAGGGACACAGAGTACGGGGACACGAGAGTACGGGGACAAAGCACTTTGGTGGTGCCAATTCGTCGAGCAAAAAGTGGAAAAAGAATATAAGGACTCAGAGGCAAACCCGCAGTCATCGTCGCTCAAAACCACGGTGCAGTTATCTGTAAATGCCTCCTGGCACCTTTGTTTTCTTTGACATCTTGCTTTTCTTCCAAGACAACGGAACCCGCCAGTGATTACACGGGCAAACACACGGCGTTGTGTTGGCACTGTCCACATTTCGCCCAAGCCGATTGACCAGCCACAGCGTGGCGGCATATGTTAGCCCCGGGTAAGCGGTGCGAGCCTCTCGGCGAGCACCGCGCCACCCGGGGTTCTCGAAGCAAAGGCATTAGCGGTGAGCGTTTATGCAGTCGCCTAACTGGTCACTGTTCGAACCGCAACAGCCGTTACAGACCGTTCGGCACAGGTTGATGGCTTGCAACCCGCGAAAATTTGCCATACTCCCCGACCCACACCGCGTTCCAATCGACATCTTTCTTGGTTGACCCCACTGTCGCAATTCCGTCCTGGTTACGACTATCATCGTGAAATTCCCCGAACTGAATAGACAGCGTAGTTCACTCGGCCGTAGCTATCAATCGCAATTAAGAACGAACCATTTTCGCAGGGTGGTTCCGCGATGCTGCGATCCTTTGTTCGCAGTTGGCGAGCGGTCTGACTA
>JBBQRC010000587.1:0-4165 GCA_038215215.1 Pirellulales bacterium | reverse complement strand
TGGAGAGGTGATGATCCTCATGCCCGATGGCACGGTTCAAATCTCTACCGACATTGACGACACCTTCGAGTTTCGCATGTACACCTTTGCTGACGAGCACGAGCAGGCTGAAAAAGGTGGCGCCGCCGCGGGATCGGGTGCGATGGGATCCGATGGAATGTACGGTAATTAGCCTGGCCTCTATGCAATCTGGCCGATGCAATAAAAAAACCGGCACGCGGAAGCGTGGCCGGTTTTTTTGTTCCGCAAGCCTGTTTTAAGACGCGGTAGCGGTCCAAAGAGACCTCTGACCATCTATTGGCTCATCAATTCCGCAATGGCGGCGGTGTCGAAGTTGAGATTCGTTGAAACCGTTTGGACATCATCGTGATCTTCGAGCGTTTCCAGTAGCTTCAGCACCGTTTTGGCGGTTTCGGCATCCACGTCTACGGTGTTCTGTGCTAGACGGGTGATTTCCTTGACATCCATGGCAATGCCTGCTTCTTCGAGAGCACTGGTAACTTCGGTGAAATTTTCAGGGGAAGTATAGATTTCGACCTTGCCAGCGGTCGTTTCGACGTCCTGAGCACCATGTTCGATAGCCAGTTCAATGATCCGCTCTTCGTTGGCCGCCGTGGTGGAAATGACGATCAGACCTTTACGTTCGAACAGGTAGGAGACGCAGCCAGTGCCAGCCAGACTTCCCCCGTGGACATCAAATATCTTGCGAATCTCTGGGGCGGTACGATTACGATTGTCGGTCATGATCTCACACATGATGGCTACGCCCGCGGGTCCGTAGCCCTCGTAGAGGATCTCCTCCACATTGCCGCCGTCTAGTTCGCCGATGCCTTTTTTGATCGCCCGTTCAATGTTGTCGCGTGGGACGCTGACCGATTTGGCGTCAACGATGGCCGCGCGAAGGCGAATATTGGCGTCCGGGTCACCGCCACCCAGCTTGGCTGCCACGATGATGGCCTTCGACATCTTCGACCACAGTTTGCTCCGCTTGCTATCGACAAGCGCCTTTTTGTGTTTAATTCCTGCCCAGTGGGAATGTCCAGCCATAATCAAATTGCTCGAGGTATCAAAGATTCAGTGAAATTCTAGGCGCATAGTCGTACGAACAGAGCTCGCGTTGGTGCATACAAGGATCACTTCGGCTTGCGTTTGGTGGCTTTCTTGGTGACTGTTTTTTTAGCGTCCTGCTTGGCGGCGGGAGCTTCCTTCTTTGCGGGGACTTTCTTGGCCGGCTTAGGCGCAGCGCTGGCGGCAGGCTTCGGCGCGGATTTGACCGCCGGTCTAGTAGGCTTTGGCGACTCGCCAGCGTTCTGTTTTTCCGGCTTCGGGACTACCGCTTCCTTTGTGGCTTTGGCTTTTTCTGGCTTGGGTGCTACTTTGACTTCTTCCTTTTGGACCTGTTCGACGGCCCCCGCTTCCTTGAGCACTGCTTTGAGTTGCTTACTGGACGGCTGCGCCCGACAGTCCACGGCTAATTGGTGAAGGCAGGCTGCAAATTCAAGTCCTTTCGATTTCGCAATAGTCCTTTCCAAGCCTGGAACATGCCCCTTGGCAGCCTCGTTTTCGCTGACGATCTCGGTCGCGATGAGGATTTCCATGATGGATTGGCTAATGGGAATAGCGTGCCCGCCTAGCGCGTTCTGAGTTGTGTAGCCAAGGACAAATTTAGTGATACCACCTAATTTCTCGAGTTCTTGGATGGCTTTGCCTTGGTTCATCTTGACCATGTCTTCGATGTCAAAGCTATAACGAGTTTCGAAAATCGATTGCAGATTTTTCTTGAGACGAACCGCCGCCGCAGAGGGGTCCGGCAAGTTGTGCAGGACTTCGCTCAGCTCTGTGACGGTTGTGACACGGATCTCATTCCAATCGAAGTAGGATTCCTGCAAGCGATGAAACGCTTCATCAGCGGCCTCGTAACGAGCATCTTCGAGACAGGAGGCGTACACAATGTGTTCAAGCACCGATCGGCCTTCAGGTGTAGGCACTGGTTTGTAATGCTTTTTAACAACTTTGTGCAGCAGTTGAATGCGATCTCCGCGATTCTTGTTACTCATGATTGATCGTCTACCGCAGAAAAACGGGGATGATGAGACGGGATAAAAAAGATTCGCCTACGAATCCGAAGGATCTGTAGGTGGCGGAGAGGGATTGTCGAGCGACTGTTGCTCACGTTCGCGTGCCAACTCTTCGAGTATCTTGCCCACTTCCAGGCTCTTCTTGACCCCTTGGTCGAGTTCAAAGGTCAATCTGGGCGTGTAACGACTATCGATGCGTTTGGCCAACTGCGACTGTAGAAAGCCCGACGAATTCTGTAGTCCCTTTAGGCACAGATGTTGTCGCCCTTCTTCAGCCATCACGCTAACGAGCACTTTGGCAGAGCGCATATCGGGTGCGACTTCCACTCCGGTGACCGTCACATGCTCCACCCGAGGGTCGCGGATTTCAGTCAGGATCGCCATGCTGACTACTTCACGGATTGCTTCAGCAGCTTTGAGAAGGCGGCGGCTTGTCATTTCATCTCATTCTTAAACTTTGTGGCTAAAGTAGCTTGTCCAGGCTGCGCGACAGTTCACTGTCGCGCAGTTGTGCTTTCGCCAAGTCTAGTCAAGGGTTCGTGCTACTTCTTCAATCTTGTACGCTTCCAGCACGTCATCCTGTTTGAGATCGTTGAAGCCAGACAAGCGAATACCGCATTCCATTCCACGTGGGACTTCCTTCGCATCGTCCTTGTGGCGCTTCAGCGAATCGAGTGCGTAGTCGCCAATTGTCCGACCATCGCGGTTGACACGGATACGACAGCCACGTTCGATGGAGCCTTGCGCTACGTAGCATCCGGCAACAACACCCACGCGTGTGATAGTGAAGACAGTCTTGACCAGCGCCCGGCCCAATTCGATGACCCGCTCCTCCGGTCGCAGTCGACCTTCGACGATCGCTTTGATGTCCTCGGCCAATTTGTAAATAATGTCGTAACGTCGAATTTCAACGTGTCGATCATCAGCCAGGGCGCGGGCGTTTTCGTCGGGGATGACGTTAAAGCCAACAATCACTGCATGGGATGCATGAGCCAAAGTGACGTCTGCCACCGTGATTCCACCCACACTCTTTTGGAGGATACGAATCGCAACTTCAGGGTGCTGCAGTTTTTGAAGTTCTTTTTCAATTGCTTCCAAGCTACCACGCGCGTCAGCTCGTACGATCAAGTTCAGCTCAGCCACGTCTTCGGCTTTGCCAAGTTTGCCAGACTGCAGCAATTCCTGGAATGTTTCGAAGGATACCTTCGGCGAAGTCCCGGAGAGCGACAGTGCTCGTGACTTTTCCAGCCGCGATTCGGCCAACTCCCGAGCTTCCGTGATTTCTTCCAGCACGTGGAAGCGATCGCCAGCGGCGGGAGCCACGTCTAAACCGGTGATGTTCACCGGCACCGATGGGCCGGCCGACTGCAATAATTTGTTAGGTTGCAAAGTATCCTGCAGTGCTTTGACTCGCCCATAACTGGTACCGCAGAGCACAATGTCGCCGACATTTAGCGTACCATTCTGGACCATGACCTTGGCGATAACGCCAACGTCCGCCGCTTGACCAGCCTCCAAACAAACCCCCATCGCAGATCGAGCCGGATTGGCTTTGTAATCGTTAAGCTCGGCGACTGTCAGCAATGTTTCGAGTAGTTCATCCATACCCTGGCCAGTGATGGCACTGGTGCGGACAACTTCCACATCACCGCCCCACTCGCTGGGTGTCAGACCGTGCTCAGTCATTTGTGTGAGCACACGATTTTGATCCGCACCAGGCAAATCGATCTTGTTCAATGCCACCACGATCGGCACGCCTGCAGCCTTAGCGTGGCTTATTGCCTCTTCGGTTTGCGGCATAATGCCGTCTTCTGCGGCAATCACCAACACCGCAATGTCAGTGACGTTGGCACCGCGGGCTCGCATTTCCGTAAACGCCTCGTGACCAGGTGTATCGACAAAGGAAATTTTCTTTCCGTCTTTCTCTACCTGGTAGGCGCGAATATGCTGGGTAATACCCCCCGCTTCGCCCGTAACGATACGCGTGCCGATGAGGTAATCCAGCAGCGAGGTCTTGCCGTGGTCGACGTGACCCAAGAAGGTTACGATTGGCGGACGGGATACCAGTGTCTCCTCTGCGTCCACTT
>JBBQRC010000586.1:0-4179 GCA_038215215.1 Pirellulales bacterium | reverse complement strand
CGTCGTCCGCATGGAGACAGTGTTCGGCGATGGCTCGCGGGCGCAGTCGGGTGGCTTCTTCGACAAATTGCTGGGCGCCGGCAAGCGGTTGCTCACCGGCGAGGGCCTGTTCACGACCGTCTTCACACATGGGGGAGCAGCGGGCAAAGCGCGAGTTGCTTTCGCTTCACCTTACCCGGGTACGATCATTCCGCTTCACCTTTCCAATTTTGGCGGACGCATCATTTGTCAGAAGGACAGTTTCTTATGTGCCGCCAAGGGAGTGCAGATTGGCATCTATTTTCAAAGGAAAATTCTGACCGGCTTGTTTGGCGGAGAGGGCTTCATCATGCAAAAGCTGGAGGGCGATGGTCTGATCTTTATCCATGCGGGTGGCACCATTCGAGAAATGGAACTCCAGGCGGGTCAATCGTTGCAAGTCGACACAGGCTGTTTGGTTGCGTTGACTGATACGGTAACCTTTGATATCCAGCAAGCCGGTAACATCAAGTCGATGTTGTTTGGCGGCGAAGGTTTATTTTTAGCCAACGTCACTGGGCCGGGACATGTGTGGATGCAGTCGCTACCGTTCTCGCGGATGGCGGGTCGCATGCTGGCGGCGGCTCCGGGGCGAGGTGGACGCCGCGAGGAAGGCTCCATTCTCGGTGGACTTGGGAATTTGCTTGACGGTGATGGTCTTTAGGCCGCAAATTCGCCACTGGCCGACCAATTTTTCATCACCGCTGGTGCTCTTGCACCATGACTTTCCTGGCATTTCCGCGTAGGATGGAACTGGGTGATTTTTGGTGTTAGATCTGCTTGAGGTCGCTGTGAGCCCTGCTGCTTGAGAGGCGGGAAGCGATTGAGATAATCAGATAGTCTTGCCTGAGAGGTATGAGAAATGCGAGCTTTTTACGAATTCTGGTGGCTGCCGGTCGTTTTGACAGCGACATTATTCGGCGCAACACGGCCTGCCATCGCTGATGAAGCAGTTGCGAAAATAGCAGACCCCGCAGAGCAGTATCGCACCTTGGTGAGTCGCGGCGTTGAGTATCTAAAAGTACGTGGGCAAGCGTCGGATGGCTCGTTTTCTGCGGCGGCGGGAGTGGGACCAACTGCGTTAGTGGTCGCGTCGCTCAACGCTCTGGCCGTCCCAGCAGAAGACCCCGTGGTCGCCAAAGGACTGAAATATCTCGAGGGCTACTTCCAGGCTGACGGCGGTATTTACAAGCTCGATTCGAAACACCGCAACTACGACACGTGCTTAGCGATGGTCGCCTTGGCGGGTGCCAATCGCGGTGGTAAGTACGACCAGATCATCGACAAAGCCGAAGCCTTCGTGAAGGGGATTCAATGGGATGAAGGGGAAGGCAAATCGCCCGATGATATGTTTTATGGCGGAGCTGGTTATGGTTCGTCGGCTCGGCCCGATCTGTCGAATACGAGTTTCATGATCGACGCGCTGCGGAGCCTCGGCAATGGCCCAGATGATGAAGCGATTCAGAAGGCGTTGCAATTTGTTTCACGCTGCCAAAACCTCGAATCGCCTCAAAACAACGCCCCGCAAGGTACGCTCATTAACGATGGCGGCTTCTTCTACACGGTCGCCGATGGTGGCGAGAGCAAAGCGGGAAATGAACCCAACGGCGGTTTGCGGAGTTACGGATCGATGACCTATGCGGGCTTAAAGAGCATGATTTTCGCAGGGGTTAGCAAAGACGATCCACGGGTGAAAGCGGCTGTCTCTTTCCTGCGCAAACATTACGACTTGGAGTCCAATCCAGGGGTTGGTCAACAAGGATTGTTCTACTACTACCACACGATGGCCAAGTCGCTCGACGCCTACGGCGAAGCAAGTTTTGCGGACGATGGGGGCACTGCGCATCGGTGGAAAGACGAACTGCGAATGAAGCTCGCTCAATTGCAGCTTGCCGACGGCAGTTGGATCAATGAAAACACTCGTTGGATGGAAGGCGACCCAAATTTGGTCAGTGCCTATGCGCTCCTTGCATTGTCGTATTGCAAGCCGTAGTGCTCTGGCCATACTGAGCTCTGGCCATACTGAGCTCTGGCCATACTGAAAACTGGACGAAGCCCTAGGCATCTCGCCCCGTGTAAAGCGGGGCAATCACGGTACCGTTCAGCAGATGATGGGGGCGGTCGAGTGGATCCACAATGGTCACATCTCGGTCGACCCCCAGCGCGTTGAATACGGTGGAGCAGATATCAGCGGGGGACCAGGCGCGGGTGAGTGGATAGGCGGCCATGTGGTCGGTCTGGCCCACGACTTGCCCGCCGCGAACGCCGGCGCCAGCGAATAGTGCCGAGTAGGCGTGTGCCCAATGATCGCGACCCGGAATTTTTTCACCAGGTAACGTCGAAATCTTTGGAGTTCGTCCGAATTCGCCCATGACGATCACAAGCGTTTGTTCCATCAGCCCCGAAGCGATCAAATCGTCGGTGAGTGCGGCGAGTCCCATGTCGAGTTGCGGCAATAGCGTATTCTTCAATCGTCCCCAATTGTCGACGTGTGTATCCCAGGTTTGAACGATCCCCATGGCAGCTTGTACGATGGGCACGTCGGCTTCGAGCAAGCGGCGCGCGAGCAACAACGATTGTCCAAACTTGTTACGACCGTAACGATCGCGGACTTCCGCCGACTCGCGATTGATTTCAAAAGCCTCGGTCATCTTTCCAGAAGTGAGTAAGTTAAAGGCAACTTCTTGCTGCTGCCGAAACGCGACGGTCTCTCCACCAGCCAGAGAACTGTGGCCACGATTCAGTGAATCGAGCAGTTCGCGGCGCGATTGGAGTCGGGGCAGACTCATATCGCTGGGCATGGCCAGCGCGCTGGCACGGAAGTTGGCATCGTTAGGGTCACCTTGGATTTGCCAAGGATCGTGCTTGGAACCGAGGAAGCCGGCATGTTGGCCGGGCCAAGTTAGCGGGCCTTCAATGAAGTAATTGGGGAGGGAGACGCCGCTGGGGACTCCGTCATTGCGTGGGCGGACGTAGTCCAGTGCGGCGGCGAAATTCGGAAAGTCGTTGCGTGTTTCGACACGGTCTAAATCGCTGCCACCGCGAGGCAGGGGAGTGGGGCGTCCGGTCAGTGCAACGTGGGTGGCGAGCAAGTGATTATGCTCGCGATGGGCGAGGGAGCGGACAATGCTCCAGCGGTCTGTTTGCTGAGCCAATTTAGGCAAATGTTCACAGACGGCGACGCCTGGAATAGTGGTGGATATAGCGGAGAATTCTCCGCGGACTTCGGCCGGTGCTGCCGGCTTGGGATCGAGCATGTCGAGTTGACTGGGGCCGCCGCTGAGCATCACGATCAATACCGATTTGGCACGGCCCGCACCAGGCTCGGCGGCTTGAACCGGTCGCATGCCCCAGGGCAACGCTGTGCCCACGACACCCGCGCTACCAACTTGCAGGAAACGGCGTCGGTCGAAACGCAATAAGGATAGGGTCATAGGTCGGTGCTCGGGAGGAAGTTAGTTATTCGCTACGCAATCAACGGATGCAAGACATCACCGTAGACATCGGTGAGTCGGAAATCGCGGCCTGCGTAGCGATATGTCAGCCGCTGATGATCAAGGCCCATGAGATGCAGCAGTGTGGCATGCAGGTCGTGTACGCTAACGGGATTTTCTTGGGCCGCAAAGCCAAATTCGTCCGTGCTGCCGTACGTGGTTCCGCCGCGGATGCCGCCGCCCGCCAGGCAGACCGAAAAGCCGTAATGATTGTGATCGCGACCGAGCTTGGGTTGATTGCCGCTCAATTCGACACTGGGCGTTCGACCAAATTCGCCGCCCCACATGACCAGCGTTTCGTCGAGCATGCCGCGTTGTTTGAGATCGCTCAGCAAAGCCGCGATCGGCTGATCGATCTGAGCCGCCAGTTTGCGGTGATTCTCCGCGATGTTTTCATGATTATCCCAAGGTTGACCGGCACCATGCCAGAGTTGAACCATGCGAACGCCCCGTTCGAGCAACCGCCGCGCGATCAGCGTTTGGCGGCCGTGGACGCCGCTCCCATAGAGTTCTTGAACGTATTGCGGTTCGTCTTTGATCTCGAAGGCATCGAGGGCCGCCGTTTGCATGCGGAATGCCAATTCAAACGATTGGATGCGGGCTTCCAAACGCGGATCGTGCCGCTGGCTACGGTGCGCTTCGTTCAATTGCTGTAAGAGGGCCAACT
>JBBQRC010000585.1:0-4180 GCA_038215215.1 Pirellulales bacterium | reverse complement strand
TTTGCAGTCACTCGGTGCGTGACTCCGATTGACCCCAACCCCCGGAATTTGTCGCGTCCTGCAGCCCAAAAAACGTTCAGATTTAGAAGAAAGTGAGCTTTAGCTATGATTGTGGTGATGGAGAAAAATGCAACCGAGGATCAGATCTCGCATATGATCGAACGGGTCCAACAATTGGGGCTGAAGGCACACGTCATCCGCGGCACCGAACGCACGGTCATTGCCGCGGTAGGTGACGAACGCGGCTCGAAGAAAGATGCCCTGGAAAGTGGTCCCGGAGTGGCCGAGATAGTACCTATCCTGGCACCCTACAAGGTCGCCAGTCGGGAACTGAAACCTGATTCAACTCAGGTCTCTGTGCTGGGATTCAAAGCCGGGGCTGGGCTTGTCGGAGTGATGGCGGGCCCTTGCTCGGTGGAAAGCGAAGAGCAGATCATCACTTCCGCACGCGCCGTGAAACACGCGGGGGCCACCGCGCTGCGCGGAGGCGCGTTCAAACCACGTACGAGCCCCTACAGTTTCCAGGGTATGAAGGAAGATGGGCTCAAATTGCTTGCACTGGCCCGTGAAGAAACGGGTTTGGCGATTGTCACAGAAGTCATGAGCACCGAGGAAGTAGAATTGGTTGCCAAGTACGCTGACGTCTTGCAAATTGGTGCCCGCAATATGCAGAATTACCGCTTGTTGGAAGCGGTTGGAAACAGTTCGCGCGCCGTGCTGCTCAAACGTGGTGCCAGTGCCACGATCGAAGAATGGCTGCTGGCTGCTGAATACATCCTCAATGAAGGTAATCCAAACGTCATGCTTTGCGAGCGCGGTATCCGCACTTTTGAAGCCCACACCCGCTTCACCTTACCGTTGGCCAGCGTCCCTTACCTGCATCGGAAGACACACTTGCCGGTCATTGTGGATCCCAGCCACGGTACTGGTCACGCCTACTTGGTTCCAGACATGTCGGTCGCGGCCGTGGCCGCAGGTGCCGATGGTCTCATTATCGAAGTGCATCCGTCGCCGGAAACGGCGCTGTCGGACGGTTACCAGTCGCTGGACTTTCAGCAGTTCGAGGACACCATGGCCCGCTGTGCAAAAGTGGCCATTGCAGTTGGCAAGACGATGTGCCACATGCCTTGAGCGTCAGCGCTGCGCAGGCTACGTTGCAATTCAAGTTGGTAACAGTGCAGCCTTCACCTGACACGATTTGCTATTAAAATGTTAGCCGCGCGCACAATCAAATTTTTGCATAGATGACTGTTATGGCCAAACGTGTGATGCGAGAAGTAAGAGGCAAGGATGTAGTGACGACGCCCCCACGGCAACGTTGGAAGCTGTGGGCCAGCGCGCTGGTGCTGTTGCATTTATTGGCGGTGGTCATCGGTCCATTCAGCTTTTTCACGCGCAGTTCCCGCGGCCCTTCCCCGGCCGTCGCGTCGCTCCGCGCACTGATGTCTCCCTACGTTGAGTTCGCTTACCTCAACCACGGCTACTTCTTTTTTGCACCCAATCCCGGCCCCAGTCACTTGTTAGAGTGTCGACTAACGTCAGCCTCCGGCGAGCAGAGTCGGTTGCGCTTGCCGGACCGTCACGTACAGTGGCCCCGACTGCTTTACCATCGCCACTTCATGCTGGCCGAATTCCTGCAATCGCAGCATGTGCCGCCGGTACCCGAGTTTGTCGGCGAGTCTCCCGCCGCTCGAGACGTTTGGGCAGCCGAGCGAGCGCGATTCGTGCAAGTCCGCGAATCCATGATCAAGCATTTAAAATCTCGGTACGGAGTTGAGTCCGCCGAAATATTACGACTTCAACATCGCTTGCCGAGCTCTATCGAAGTCTTCGAAGAGAGAATTCCGCTCGCCGACGAGCGTCTCTACGTCGTCCTTCCGGACGCGCCACTGGACGTCGTACCAGTACCGCCGCAGGGACCTGCTCCATCAACTCCTCGTATCGAAACCAATTCTGAGATCCTCGCTCCTGAAGTCACTCAACAGGTGATGCCGTGAAACTTTTCGATAATGCAGTTACACGGTGGGGGGCGGAAACGTGGCACTTGTGGGATCAATTTTGGTTTACGCCAAGATTACCTCATACGCTGGCCGTGATACGCATCGCCTGTGGCGCCATGATGGTTTATTCGCATTGCATCTGGGCCGCTTTTGTCACCGACTTCATGGGTGCCACAGCCTGGATCGATAATGCGACCGTCCGCATGTTTCACACGGAGGACTTTGCCTGGAGTTGGCTGTGGTACGTAGAATCCCCCGCCTTGCTGTTCCTACATCAGTGCTTGGCGATCCTCCTGAGTGCGGCCATGATGTTGGGACTTGCCAGCCGATTTACGATACCGCTGGCTTGGTTCTTCACCTTGATGACCTGCCACCGCCTCACAGGCGCGCTGTTTGGTTTGGATCAGATATTGGTCATGCTGTCGATGTATCTGATGCTGACTTCCTGTGGCAGCGTCTACAGCCTGGACGGTTGGCTGCGGCGGCGCAGTCAGGATCTACATTGGTTACCCAGCAGTGCGCCCAGCGTACTGACCAACGTGGCCACGCGACTCATCCAACTCCATTTGTGCGTGATTTACATGTTTGGTGGCTTAAGCAAAATGCGAGGCGAAATGTGGTGGGACGGTAGCGCCTTGTGGTATTCGGTTGTCAACTATGAATATCAGTCGCTCGACCTCACTTGGTTAGGTCATTTTCCCTTCATCATCGCTGCGCTCACATCGGCCACGATCTTCTGGGAAACCTTCTACTGTGCCTTGGTTTGGCCACGTACGACGCGCCCCCTCACGCTGGCGATGGCCGTGTGCGTGCATGGAGGCATCGCGGTCGGGCTAGGCATGGTAACCTTTGGCACGATCATGATCGTCGCCAACGGTGCATTCATTGATCCCGAATTCACTCGAGCTTGTTGCCAAAAAATATTTCGCTGGGATCCGAAAACAGCAAGTTGAACCGAGTCGTCACTACCTCCCCGCTCTGCCCCAGATACGCTTTGGCATCAGTGCGCATGATCATGACCCGCGTGACTAGGACCATGTACGATGATGCCACGATAGGCTTTTCCAGCAATCGCCACGTTGAGTTTGGGGGCGGCAGTTTCGTCTTCCAAGTGACCAGGTAATTCGGAATCCGTAGACACAAAGCGCGAGGATGTGCCCGCCGGATCGTTAACTTCTGGACTTGCAGCTAATTTAAATTGCCTGGGCATACCAGCATGCAAGAGATTGATGATAACCTCAGATGCATCGCTTTGTACCGGCTCCTTAGCCGCGCCATCGAGCAGGTAGATCGTTACTGACTGAGCATCGTGCACGAGTTCCGCATGATATTCTTCCTTGCCAAGCTCGATCAGTGCCCCATGATGTGGACCTTCGCTGGCATGTGTTGAGGCCGCTACAGTAGCCGGCGGAGGCATGTCCATGTTGATCGATTGAGTTGCAGTAGGCGGAGGATCCACCTTATCGCTGGCGGAGTTGCAGCCCAACGCCACTAAACCCAACAGGCCGCAGCCGAACCCTATTTTTTTCATCAGTCCCATTCCTTATTGCTAGCGTAAGGCGTCGTCTCAAAACAAGTTACCGCACTCGTTCCCTCGCCCCCGCCCTGCGCAGCAGGAATAGCGGGGGAGAGGACAGGGTGAGGGGAAATTTAAACGGTAACTTATTTTGAGACGACGCCTAAGAGTGTTGGGTGAGGTGAATTAAGAGCTGCGTTTAGCGGGCTGCTACTTCAAAGCCATACTGCTTTAACCAAGCTTGCAACTCGTAGGCGACCGCCTGATCGGAGACGTGAACGTCGCGCCAGGTGGGCGCGCGAAACTTGATGTCGGAATGCCCCCCGTGCGGAATCACCTGCACTTCGCAGCCCAACTTTTTCAAGGCACCGATCAGTTGCTTTTCTTCGGCCGCTCCCTTGCCGTGAACGTTTTTCCAGCTTGCGAGCCGAAACTGCACGGCTTCTTTACCCGCCGCATAAGCTGCATCAACGTGGGCGTGGGATACATCGAAGCCTGAGCCCTTGAGCCAACCGATCCACTGTTCTGCCAGTTCGTGAGACTTTACCGTCATCGACTTCCACTCCACGCAGCGATAGGTCAGATCGATGTGCCCCGCGTGTTGACCTTGTTTAACTTCGCAACCAAGCTTCTTCACCGTGTCAGCATGCTGAGTCGCTTTGGC
>JBBQRC010000584.1:0-4185 GCA_038215215.1 Pirellulales bacterium | reverse complement strand
AGTATTTTGAGTTACGGCTTCTTTTATTGGTGGACCTCCAATTACCAAACGAAAAAACCTCTGCAGAATGGCTGCAGAGGCTTTCTTTTGATTCGTAAAATTCGCTTCCGCGAGTTGGTTCGGAAGTCAAATTAGGTGGTGCCTTCTTCGACCTTCCAAGTCGCATCCACCTTGCCTTGGGACTTGCCGTCTTTGCCCATCTTGTCGTACGTCCAGGCGATCTCTTCAAAGTTCAGGCTCAGCGTTTCGTGGAAGACCCCGCCATCATCAGCCTGCCCTGAGCAGTTGTAGGACGAAACGCGGACGTGTTTTAGCACCCATTGGTAGTAGGGAACACGCTGCTTGCCACCGGTCGAGGTGCACACGTCGATCTTGACTTCTTTGAAGTCTTCACCATCGCAAACCGCGGCGATCAACTTAGGAGTCGAAGCGTCCATTTCTTTGGTGACAATCACGTCGCCGCAAGTAACCGAAGCACGTTGACGAGTCGAACCCGAAATGCCGGACGCCATAGGGCGTGTCAGACCTTGGGAAATACTTGTCAGATTGATCCAATCCTTGTGTACCGCATCCACGCTCTCACCCTTGATGTCGCCAAGTTTCAGATAACCAGCCATTTTCTCGCTCCCTTTTAGGTAACCCCACGTTGTCGAGCTGTTCGCAGCCCAGTGCCGCGTTCAGCGTTGTTTTGTGTGACATGTTAGTTATCGCCAGTACCAAAGATTTGTTGCCAATTTCCCGAGGGAAATTTTTGTATGCAGGGGATCGAGGACAAATTCAAATCGCAGATTCCATCCTGACGTAGCCGGTTTGGGCACGAATTCCCGGGAAGTTGGCGAAGCAAGTTTTGGCCAAATTGCGGATTGATCCCAATCGCTGCCAAAGCCTGCATTGCGGCAGACTGTACGAATTGCTACAAGCGACCGAGCGCGGGGCAGTCATGCGCGAAAATCTGAGTTAGCTGGGAGGCGAACATTGGAATCTTTTATACGCCTTGGTTTGGCCGTGGCCACGATCGGATTAGGGGTGAGCTCGCTTACCGGTTGTAGTATCGAGAAGATCAAAGCCCCCTTTCGTTTTAGCTTTGACAAAGCAAATAGCACCGATTTATCTACGAGTCAATCTACAGCCCTTAGCTCTGCGGATGCCGAAGTCGCGCGCGACTTGAGCGAGTTCAAAACGCTTCCCTTAGACATCAATATGCTCGATACCCAGGGGCAACCGCTGCGGCTGTCTGATTACCATGGCAAGATCGTCGTCGTGGATATTTGGGGAACATGGTGTGGGCCATGCCGCCGTGTGATTCCGCATTTAGTGTCGATGCAGGCCAAGCATCCCGCCGATCTGCAAGTGATTGGGCTGTGCAACGAGCGCACGGCCGACCTGCGAACCGCTCGCTCTCAGCTCACGCGTGCCGTAGAGGATTTTGGTATCAACTATCCCTGTACGCTCATTGATGACCAGTGGACACGTAAAATCCCCAATTTTAGCGGCTACCCCACGATGCTGTTCGTCGACCGAGACGGGAAGGTGCGGATGTCGACGGTCGGTGTAAAATCGGAAGCCTACTACGATGCGTTGGTGAACCAATTACTAGCAGAACCGCCCCAGACACAATCGCCCTCCGCGCGCACGGCAAGTGCGCAGCAACAGTCACCGTAATCGTCGCTTTTTGGGTCTGTGAAAGTGCGTCGCATTGCGTCTGCTGACTGCGACAATTTCTCGCCGCGGTCAGCTCCCGTGACGGCTGGCAAAAACTGCGATGGAAGACGACAATAGAGTGTTCTGACAAACAACCTAAATCTTATAGCCCGATGTTTACGACAGCCATGAACGAACAAAACGGTTCTGCTACGGTACCCAACGATCAAGCTGGACAACCATTCCGAGTCGAGTACGCCTCGCGGGTGCATCGTTTGCCTCCCTATTTGTTTGGGCGGATCAATAACACGTTGTATCAAAAGCGGCGGGCCGGCAACGACGTTATTGACCTAGGCATGGGCAATCCATCCGATCCACCCGAACGGATCATCATGGAAAAGCTCTGCGAGGCGGCTTATGACGAACGCAATCATGGCTACAGCAAGTCCAACGGGCTACTCAACTTGCGGCGTGAACTGACCAGCAAGTATTTTCGTAAATACGGCGTGCGGCTCGACCCGGAAACCGAAGCCATCGTTTGCCTTGGCAGCAAGGAGGGCTTCAGCCACATGTGCCTGTCTCTGATGGGACCTGGCGATACAGCGATGATTCCCGCCCCTTATTTTCCTGTTCACATGTACGGTGTGATCCTAGCGGCGGGAAACGTGGTTGCCCTGGAAGTCGAGGATAGTGAGAAGTTCCTCTCGAATGTGGCATATACTTGTGAGCACTTCTACCCGAAGCCCAAGTTGCTGATTATCAATTACCCGCACAACCCATCCACCGTGACGGTCGAGCAACCCTTTTTCGACGAGGTCGTAAAGCTCTCAAAGCGTTACGGTTTCATGGTGATTAGCGATTTTGCCTATGCCGATGTCGCCTTTGACGGCTATCAGCCACCCAGTTTTTTGGCTAGTGAAGGAGCTAAAGATGTCGGGGTAGAGTTTACAACGATGAGTAAGGGCTACAACATGGCTGGCTGGCGAGTGGGATTCTGCGCCGGCAATGCTGACATGGTCCGCGGTCTGGCGACGATCAAAGGATATTACGACTACGGAATGTTCCAAGCGATCCAAATCGCCGCCATCGTGGCCCTCCGCGACACGGAGGCGGCCGTGGAAAATCAGTCGGTAATCTATCAAAGTCGCCGCGACGTCTTGCTCGATGGCCTGCATCGCATCGGCTGGGAAGCCCAAGCACCTCGCGCTGGAATGTTTGTGTGGGCCAAAGTGCCAGCCAAATGGCTGCAACGCATGAATACGCTCGACTTCGCCATGATGTTGCTGGAACACGGTGATGTGGCGGTTAGCCCTGGCACCGGATTTGGTCCTGCGGGTGAAGGTTATTTGCGAATGGCGCTGGTGGAAAACGAAAGCCGACTGCGTCAGGCTGTACGTCAAATCTCACGGTGCCTCGAACGCTTGGAATTGCAATACGTGCCCTCTGCCAGTGGCACGGCTGTCGGCTAATTTCGATCCAGTCAGCCACTCGAGCCTGATCGCATCTTCAAAAATTGTGATTGCCGCTGCCGCTAATTTCTGATACTCGATAGCGAAGGCGTCGTCCCAATACAAGTTACCGCGCTCGTTCACTCGCCCCAGCCCTGCGCAGCAGGAATAGCGGGGGAGAGGGCAGGGTCAGGGGAAATCAAAACAGTAACTTATTTTGGCACGACGACTTAGTCCCCAATGAACGCTTCTTGTCTGGGATTACTCTATCGCGATGAGGAAATTACTGTGAAGCTCTGCGCGCATAGCGGTTGGCTGTTGAGTGTTCTCCTACTGTTTACGATTGCCTGCGATCGTACCGACGAATTGGTCAAGAGTGGCGATGCGAACAGCAAGACTAGGCTAATTGGAGCCCAAGCTTCGGCGTCACAGATCGTCGAGGGGTGCAAGCAGGCTTACCAGGACCTCAAAAGCTACGAGGATCAAGCCTACGTACGCTTGGTCTACTTGACCAATGGCACTCCGACCGAAGACCGCGCGCCCCTGTCCGTCGCTTTTGAACGCCCCGGCTCATTGGGACTCCGTGCTTATGCCGTCGAGGCAGGGCCTGTTGACGGTCGCTGGTATTTGCGGCTATCCGATGCTGACCAGTCGTCAGTCGCTGGGCAAGTGATTAGCCGAGCCATTCCGAGCAAGATTGATTTCGACTGGTTGTTAAGTGATCCCGTGATCGGCGAAGAACTCGCCGCCGGTCTGGCCGGTTTCCCCCCGCAGCTCGACATGCTGCTTAGCCCCGATGCGATGCAGGGTCTGGTCGATGAATCCTCGATGCTGGCGCTCGAGTCTCCTGAAACCATCGACGGCAAGCCATGTTTCGTTGTCCGTGTGACGCGCGGTGGCGCCGAGTTCCGCTTGTGGATTGACAAGTCAAACATGTTGCTACGTCGCTTGCAACTGCCCAACGCGAACCTAACCGCCGAAATGCTAGCGGATAAACAAATTACCAATGTGCAATTAACGATTGAAATTGTCGGCGTGCGAATCAATTCCCAGGTCGATTGGTCGCGGTATCAGGTGGCCAAGGACAGCGATACAA
>JBBQRC010000583.1:0-4191 GCA_038215215.1 Pirellulales bacterium | reverse complement strand
TGCCCTATCCTGCCGGACGGTATGGAACGTGACGGCTTCATCCGCCTGTTCCAGTCCGTCGCCAAGCAGATGTTCGGCCTCACAGATGCAGAGATTCTGTCGTTCACGATGATGGCGCAGGATACCCGCCCAAGCGACTGGAAGCGGGGAGATGTGGAACCCTGTAGCTGGCGTCAACAGCTGGAGGTGGCAAACCGGTGTCAGAAGTCGCGCCATACCCTTCGGCGTCATGAGGCGAAATTGGTCGCAGCAGGTCTGATCGCAAAGCGTGTCATGGCCCATGGTGGACGATCAGGTTTTATCGGGTGTGGGATTTTCTTCTCGCCCGCCATCGCCCTCGTCCCGGCAATGCTTGAGTTTCGGGCAGCTCGTGATGAGAGAACGGCAGAACACAGAATGCTTTGCAACCTGCGCAGCGTCCACAAGGGGCATTTCAAAAGCGCTCTGGCGGCACTGTCCGCTTTGCGGCCGGATCATTCGGAACTCGGCGCCTATATCCACCAGTTAGCGGCATGGCCGGACGCCCGCGTGCTTCGTCAACTGGAAATGGACGGCCTGCGTCAGCACGTCGCAGACGCTGACCTGCAGACTCAGGACTTGCTCATCCTGCTGGAAGAATCAGAGAATTTGCAGCACTGGTGCAGCACGGATGCAGCCCCCTATATACAAGATACAACCCATGAATCCTTATCTGTCTGTAAGGCCGATCCGGTCGGTGCCGCAAACTGCGAAGAACAAGAGCATGCGACATCCGTAGCGCATCACAAGAACGAATTTCACCTCAAGCTCGGTGGGACGAAGATTTTTGAGCTCTGTTTAGCGGATATGCAGATGTACTTGGCCGCCCGAATGGGCAAACGTTCAGACCCAACGGTCCACGACCTCGATTGTGCGGTTCAAGCCATGTTGCCGGAGCTTGGGATCAACATTTCGGCGTGGTCCGACGCCTGCCAAACGATGGGCCGGGACGTGGCGGCGATGTGCGTGATTATCACGGACGCCAATCGGGATCATCCGCAGATTAGGGTCCGCAATCCTGGCGGATATCTTCGGGCGCTGACCAATGCTTATCGCGCAGGAAACCTGAACATCATGGGCAGCTTGATCGCCCTCTCGGAACGGCGTGCCGCCGAGCAGAGTTCACGAAATGCTTGAGGTGGTCACTTCGGTCCACTCCCTCCGACGAGAGGCTGAACGCGCACGGTTTCCTCATCGAATTCGCTGGCGGACACGTCAAACACCTCTTTGCGCGACTTGTCAGCCCATTCGTAGACCGTGCCGACACGAACGCGGTGGCCTTTGACAACTGCAGTAACGGCTTCGACAGGCATACCGAACCACTTCATGTTTTGTGCTCCCCCTGCGTCGGGTGGCGCAGGCCTCTCTGGCAACAGTAAAAGTGATGCGTCGCGTTTGCCCGCCACGCTACCTCACCACCAAAGGATTTTCGCCACGTGGACGACGCGCCAATTGCTTGAAGACCGGCAGCGGGGACGCCCCCCAGCGCTATTCGCAACCTCAACGTTTCGCGAACAGCTCCACGGGATCGACGTTCAAGGCTCGCGCGATGCGTTCGATCAGGTCGAGCGATGCGGCGAATCTGGCGTTCTCGATCTTGCCCATGTAGCCTCGACTGACATCCGCCCGATGGGCAAGATCTTCCTGGCTGAGGCCGCGACTGCGTCTCAGATCCTGAATGTTCTGCGCTACACGCTCCCGCAAGTTCATAACCGAGAACCGGCCACGGAGCGCGAAATATAGCCACGCGATATATGTTACATTCGGTGGTGGGCAGGGATGTTTCGGAAAGGGCGCAAGACCGCCGGACTGTTATGCTTACCCGAACGAGGGGCACTGGACTGTTCGTCTCGCTGGCATATTCTTGGTCCCCACCTTCGCCTCAATCGCTGACCAGATGAACGGAAGCGCACTGCGCGTTCCCTAGGCGTCGAATCACACACCCTGTAGTTGTGCGTTGAAGCGGAGCGAAATCACGATAAGATGCGAAAGGTCACGAAATGAAACGAAATGGAAAACGGCAGCCCCCTGATAAAGAATGGAAAATATTTTGTTCCTCCACTGAGTGACGGGGGTGACTTCAAACGAATGCTTAGCCGACTGAGCGCTGCGGGTGCAGGTCGGCCCGTTGACAAGAGCGGGTTTCCAGTTGGACCATGGACACCTGAACTTCTCGCAACTGCGATTTCGCAGATCGACGGCAATCGGTCTGGGATCGATCTGCGAACGGTGCAGCTTTGGTTTCAAGAAAATGAGAAGGGGCTGAGTACCGAGAACATTCGTTGGCTTGCACGAATTTTTGGCTGCGACGACCCTGAGGCAACCGGAGAGTGGCAGGCGGAACTCAGTGTTGGCCAATCGCGGTTGACGGCAAAGAGGCGAGACAATCGAAAGAAATCGGAAACCGATCCACCCGAAGGCATGGATATGGCGCATCCTTCGATACTCGATCACAGCACCGGGTCCTTGGCAGATCCTACACTGGAGAACAACGGTGAGAAGCCAAGGCAAGGATACAGTCTGGCTCAGCGATCAGAGGCAATTTTTAGCCGACCATCTCCTCTAGATCTGCCAGCTTCCGTTTTTGCAGGTGCCGTTGCTCTCGGGTTTCTGTCGTACCTAGCTGGTATTCACAATGTGACATACACCCGGGACGATGGGCTCACCAAGCAGGTAGGTTTTAACTGGGCCCCGAACTGGACGTTGCTCTTCATGGTGGTCATGCCGCTATTCTTCGCCTTCGCGGCAGAACTGCTAATTTTCTGGAAGGATGAAGGGCGTAAACTGCTCTTGGAGCGAGGCGGCCTGATGGGCAGCGTCGATGGCTGGAAGAATAGCGTTGAAGCTTCTTCCTACACGTTTCGGGCTGTTCTGTTGATTTGCCTCGTCTTCGCCGGTCTTCTTCAGTGGATCGGCGCACGGCTGATCCCTTTGCTGAGCGGCCGTGGCGATACTGCGCCAGATTGGGGTTCAATAGCGATTGAACGCCCCGATAAAATATCGATACCTGAGTCGATCGCATTCACAGGGTTCGCTTATCTATATATGTGTTTGTGCTTTTATCTCTTCTTCGTAGGTCTCATTTTGCTATACACCCTTGCCCATGATCTCTGGAGAATTGAAGAGGATACCAGACTTCCCGAAAAGGGGCTCCACCAAAGTGAGATCGATGCAATTTGTCTTAGAGTATTGCGAGGGCTTTTTCGTTGTACTGTTTTGGGACTTTTGATCACTATTTGCATGAAGCTTCAAACCATCTATCTTAATTCAGGCGGTGAAAATATCGTATCTTGGTTGTCTGACGACATGTCGTCACTCTTGTATGGGTCTAATAACGTCGATCGCTGGATCAACTACAGCACTCCGACACAATACAGCAGCCTTCTCATCCTAATATCTATCTGCGTCGTCTTTTTGTATGGGTCTGTCCGCGTAAGGTTAGGCAATCAATTTCGAGCAGTTCCTCGAAGAATGACGGCGGTCGTGATTTTGCTCGTCGCTAACTATTTTCTGATCGGTATTTTTACCGGATTTTCAATTCTTCTCAGTGTGGGATTGATAATCGCCATTTACGGCCTGTTCGACCCTGAATTCGGGAAAAAGGCGAAAACATGAGGACGAAGGCAATTCAAATGTACAATACCAGGCTTGATCGGTGGGATGAGCAGCGGGCGCGGACCGGAGACGAGATGAAGAAGGTTGCGGCTTTCGCCCTTGGCTCTGAACTTGGGTTTCCAAATCTGCCGAAAGGCACAAGCATCGCGGAGTTCTGTAGCAGCGCCGACGCGGCGTTGGCCGATCCAACCTTTTTTCCTGAGCCCCAGGGATCATTTGCTGATTTTGAAAAGGTCGATGGGTGGGTCAAGTTTCCATCCGACATTTCGACTGAAATTGAAGCTAACAATGTTGTCCAGTGCAAAGTGACCGAAAGTGGGTCACTCGATCAGGCACTTGTGGTTTTTCATCATTGGAACGCAAGTTCGCGGAACCGTCAACTTGCCAGCTTTTTCTCACGGCGTGGAATTACGGTCGTCGAGATGGCTTTACCTTATCATCTCGAGCGTAGTCGTCCTGGATCTTTACACGCCGACTACATGCTTAGCCCGAACCTCGGTCGAACGGTCCAATCTGTGAGGCAGGCGGTGCTGGACGGTCGGAAGCTTATCAGGTGGC
>JBBQRC010000582.1:0-4196 GCA_038215215.1 Pirellulales bacterium | reverse complement strand
CGGGAGTCTACACACGACTCGCCGCCGGCCAACGTCTCGACTCCGCCGTCCGCGAATCAAGACAAGCGTTGTACGACCCACCGCTTCGTGAACCCGACTGGGCCAACTACATCCTCGACGGCGACGGCCGGTTTAAACTAGTGGTTACGTGACACAACCGCGATCCACTGAGCGACAACTCGCTAGCCATCAGGTTTTCGCAGTGACAAAGGTTCGCTCTTCAAGGAACCTTTTGCATAATGTTACAACGTTCTTACTTTTCACAAATTTTTACTGCCTAAATACTAGAAATTGCAATTCTCTCGAGGGAGTTGTGGATTCGACGTAGCATGGATGATACTATGAAGAGCAGTCCACTTTGCGTCAGCTGTTTTTGCGAGGCAGCTTTCTACTTGATGAACCTCATTGTGAGTCTCGACGATGAAACCGCCCGCCCCACCCCGCGTCAGAAAACTTCGCGGATACGCAATTGATCCCAGCCTGAGCACTGCGTTGCTGACAATGCAAACCAATCAATTAACCTATGAGATTGATTGGGAATCGCTGCAACTGCGAGACGAAGGTCGCAGCGCTACGTATCCCGTTGGAGAATATCTGGAAATCGTGGACTACGATCCGTCGACGGGCATGTTCTATGAACCTGTCAACCTCGATGATCCGTACATTCTCGCTCAAGACGGTTATGCACCAAGCGTTAGTAATCCTCAATTTCATCAGCAGTTTGTCTACACGGTCATGATGACCACGATCAAGAATTTTGAGAAAGCCCTCGGGCGCAAGTTGATTTGGGCAGAGAACATCGTTGAGTCTGGCAGCAGCGAACCAGCCGCCAGCAAACGATCGGAAATTGAGTTTAAATTCGTGCGTAGATTACGGATTTATCCTCACGCGCTGCGCCAAGCCAACGCATTCTACGATCCCAGTCGCAAGGCGATCCTATTCGGCTATTTCAATGCACGCCCTGTCGATCCGCAGTTGCAATTGCCAGGCGAGACGGTATTCACTTGCCTTAGTCATGACATCATCGCTCATGAAACGACTCATGCGATTCTTGACGGTATCCATCGCCGCTATACCAGTCCAACTCATCCAGACACGCGAGCCTTTCATGAGGCTTTCGCCGATATTGTCGCTCTGTTTCAGCATTTCTCGTTTCCCGACGTTGTGCGACACCAAATCGCTCAAACGCGCGGCGATCTAAAGCAACAGAACTTTCTGGCCCAGTTGGCTCAGCAGTTCGGCAAGGCGGTCGGGAGCTACGGCAGTTTAAGAGATGCGATTGGCACCTTTGATGCTGGCGGTGTTTGGCAGGCTAATAAACCTGACCCAATGCTTTACTCGCGTGAGATGGAGTGCCATGCGCGAGGCTCTATCCTGGTGGCTGCGGTTTTCGGGGCTTTCATCAGCATCTATCAGACACGTGCTAAAAAAGTCATGCGCATCGCGACAGGTGGCAGCGGCATCCTGCCAGCAGGTGATCTCCATCCAGATTTAGTGGACGAGTTGGCGAAAGCTGCTGCCAAGAGTGCCAGCGATGTCTTGCGGATTTGTATTCGAGCCCTCGACTACTGCCCACCGATGGACGTAACCTTTGGCGACTACTTAAGGGCGATCGTGACTGCCGACTTTGATATGTTGGCCGACGATAGCCTGGGGTATCGCGTCGCTTTTGTTGAATCCTTTCAAAAATGGGGTATTGGTGTACCAGGTCTCCGTAGCATGGCGGTGGAGGATCTGCTGTATCCATTGTTTCCAAGCCCCATGGGGGTCACCGAAGAAATGGAATTCGGTGAATCACTCCGCAAGCTAAAAGACCTAGTCGGCTATCTGACGGATCGCGAAGGCATCTACAATCAAACCAAGGCCCTAATTCGGGGCGAGTTGGGAATGTATCAAACGATTGTCAACAAGTTCGTCCAGGGAGCTTATCGAAAAGACTTCTCCGAACTGACTGGTTTGATGTTCCCGAAAGATAAGGCGACGACGGAAAAGCTGGGCCTCGAATTTGGCTATCTGACCAAGAATACGGCATCCTTCGCCATTGGCAATGTCTCACTGGCCAATCGGGTAACACCGGAGGGAACGATCGCCAACCATGTTGTCATCACTCTAGTTCAAAAACGCGGCGTTCGGTTCAAAGTCGATGAAGACGACGTTTCCGTGGATGAAAGCGGCTTCTTTGTGCCAGACAAAACTCCACGACAGGACTGGGGGAAAGGCGATCAGCATTACATTATCTTCCGAGGCGGATGTACGCTCATTTTCGATTTAGATCAACTGCGTTTGCGATACGTAATCAAGAAGGACATTGATGATCGCGATAGGATGGTTCGGCAATTCGAGTATGAGCAGGGGATGTTGGGCGATGAAAATGAAACTTACTTCAGTTCGAAAACTTTGAATGCCATAGCAGGCCCGTTTGCATTTGCACATTCCCATCATGCTCGCCACTGAGGTACAACATGGCTACAGGTCCAGTAGATAGCGTCACGGTTCGAATGTATCGACATGGATTTGGCGATTGTTTCTTGTTGCAGTTCTACCATAAGGACGATCGTGTGCAGTCGATCTTGGTTGACTGTGGCATCAAACACAACACAAAGTCAAGCGACGTCCCTATTCAAGAGGTCATCGACGACTTGAAAACCACTTTGTCCGCTGGCGCCGGAAAGCGTCCGATCATCGACGTGCTCGTTGCCACCCACGAGCATTGGGATCACGTAGCCTTTTTTCATCCCACCACCTCACCCAATTTTTTTGCCGACTTCGAAATCAAACAGCTCTGGTTGGCTTGGACGGAAAACCCGGAAGATAGCGAAGCCAAGACGATCAACTCGCGATTACGCAAAGGAGCCGCCGCCCTGAGCGTGGCTGCCAGTCGGCTGCAGGCAGCGGAAGCCAGCGAGGTAGCTCAATTCAAGGGCATGAATGGACACGGCGCGTTCTCCAAAGCCCGCGCTGATTTCAATATAGCCATGGGTGAAGTGCTTGGATTCTACGGCCTGAGCGTCGCCAAAGCAGGCACGAGTAGCACGAAGACCAGCAAGAGTGGTATCAAATATAAAACCAAGGCCACGGTCAGTGCAGAAACAGAAGTTGCCATCAAGAATTTGATCAAACTGGGGCAACGCGGCAGTATCAAGTATCTGGAACCAGGTACAACAGTCGATGCAAGGAATGTACCAGACGGCCTGCGAGTTTATGTTCTGGGGCCTCCCAAAAGTTCACTCATCAATAAATCGAATCCTTCGGCCGGAGCTAATCATGAGACTTACTTTGGTATCGACAATGGATTATCGGGCTTTGTAGACGGACTGCTGCAGCTTGGCATATCCAGCGGCCGATCGTCCAGCTCGCAAACCATTGATGGCCCATTCAAAAGCGATTCGGGAATTACGGCCACTGATGGAAAACGACATCCGTTTTTCCGCTCGACTTATTATGCGCGTGGTGAAAAATACCGTTGTATCGAGAATTGCTGGTTGGACGCTGCCGGCCAATTCGCCCTACAGTTAGACGGTGCAATCAATAACACGAGCCTGGTATTGGCCTTTGAGATCGAGTCATCCGGCAAAGTGCTCTTGTTTCCAGGGGATGCGCAAGTTGGCAGCTGGCTCAGTTGGCATGAGTACAAATGGAAGGTCAAACGCGATGGCACAACTGAAACAATCACTGCCGAAGATCTGCTAAACAATACAGTGCTATACAAAGTCAGTCATCACGGAAGTCACAATGCCACCGTGCGCGATAAAGGTCTTGAGTTAATGACTCACCCCGAATTGGTGGCGATGATCCCTGAAAAGGAGAAGAGCTACAACGGTATCTTGTACCAGCCGTTGGTAGATCGACTGACCGAGTTATGTAAAGGCCGCGTCATCGTTTCGGCTGATGCAAAACACAAGCCTGAGGAATTGATAAAGCAACGGCCCCCGCAAATTTCTGCTACCGAATGGAAAGATTTTAAGGATAACCTGACAATCGAACGCCTCTATGTGGAGTATGTGATTTACTCATAGACTCCAGTGGAGAGAGTTGTCCGCGCAATGCAAGGAAGTGAAAGAGCGCGAACCGTTTATTGATCAACTGCTGGAGGCAACGGCAAGTGATAATTCTCCGCTCTTCGTCGACTTGACCGTGCGCAGTAACTTTTACAGCGAACAACTCCAGAATCGGCCGCTGTTGAACCGGGTTGAAAT
>JBBQRC010000581.1:0-4200 GCA_038215215.1 Pirellulales bacterium | reverse complement strand
CCGTGCAGCATGGCTGGATTACAGAAGAACAAGCGGCGAGATTTGTCCGCGAGGGAACGCTCGGTTCTCACCTAGAGATCCTACAGCGTCGCGACGGATACAAGGGGTTTAACCCCAAAGGCATTAGTGAAATTATCACAGAGACCGATCCACGCACCGCGGCCATGTAAGCGGAGGCTGATCTTTCGCAAAACGCTCGCACCAATTGTTGAGGGCGAGGGAAATCGATGGCGGCGGTTCCCCGCAAATGCTGGCGGACACGGCAGGCTGAAAGTGCGATCCCACCCAAAAAATAGCATCCGGATAAAACACGCGATGAAAACTTGTATGCACCGCTGGCCGCAGCGCCTTGGAAGCGAAACAGCGGCGATCGCAATCGGGCTGTTCATCCTTAGCCTCTGTCTGGTGGCGGCACTTTATTGCTGGTTCGAGCCAGGTGCGGAATCAGCCGATGAGCAACCCGATTTTCGCTTCGCCACCCCGAACGTAGAGCCGCCAAGCATCCGCACTTGGCACCACGTCGATGGATTTCCCGCGGCGATCGCTCAATGCGAATCGGTCTTCTGGGAGCCCGATGACACCTCGACACTACGTCAATGGTTGCTCGAGAATGAGCGATTGACCAATGCAGAGGTGCTTGAGATCGGTTGTGGAACTGGATTGGTGGCAATTACCTGCGCATTGCGCGGAGCCAAGCAGGTGGTCGCAACCGACATCAATTCCGCCGCCGTCATCAACGCTACGTACAACGCGGAATTGTGCGGTGTTTCCCGTCGCGTCAAAGTGCGGCAAGTCGACGAAGCGCGTCCGGGACCTTTTGAAGTGATCTCTGCCAACGAAAGATTCGATTGGATCATTTCGAATCCACCGTGGGAAGATGCTCCAGTCACATCGCCGGCAGCCTATGCACTCTACGATCCCAATTTTGGCCTGCTGGATAGTCTGCTTAGTCAATCGCAGAAGTACCTGAACGCAGGCGGTAGCCTGTTGTTGGCGTATGGCTGCAAAACTGCGATTGAAAGGATTTTGAAGACTGCCCCCGACCATGGCTGGGGCGTCAAGATTCACGACACTCGCCGCCTGGAGGATTTACCAGGCGTATTCTTGCCTGGCATGATGCTGGAGCTGAGGTCCGAATAGTCTGCGCGAATACATTCCAGCTATACAGCCAGACTGGCCTAATGAAAATGGTCGCGGCTACTTCGGTAATAGCGCCATCACGGACTGGCTGGGACGCGCGATGACATGAGCCGCAATTAACTTGCCGAGCCCTTCGACCTTTGGCTTGGCAGCATCGATGGCGGCGCGGACAGCGGCCACGTCCCCGCGGATTACCACGGTGACATATCCACCGCCAAGTTTTTCCTTGGCAACGACATCGACTTGGGCAGCTTTGCAGGCCGTGTCAATCGCTTCGAAAACGGCGGTGAAACCTTGAGTTTCGATGAAACCTAACGCTTGGATCGGCTCTGAGCTCACGTTGTTAACCTTATCAGTTAAAAGACCGGGGTAATCGGAAAGTTCTTTGACGACATGTTGTTGAATCAAGGGATTAAATTCGACCTTGCTGTCGATCCCCTTCAACCCACCGGCACTGAGCCGCGGGATGACAGTGGAGCTAGGTGGGCTCCCCTGCATGGTCTCCGCAACAGCGCGGCCTGCTTCAATCGCTGCGTAAACGGAGTCCACTGGACCTACTATCTTCAGGCAGGTACCAAGCATGTCGTTCAACTCGACTTGCCAAACACGGATCGAGGCCGCTTTTTCCATCGCATCCAGCGCGACCATGGCTGGCGTCCAGCCCTTGGTTTCCAGCACGCCGAAGGCAAGATTGAGCGCGGGTTCTGTCGACATTGAATATCCTACACAGGTGAAAAAAACGCTGTCCGCGGTGGAGTGTAATTGGAATTCAGATTGTTGGTAGCAGTGTTCAGGCTGTCTGCGGCACCAGTTCACCGCAGGGAAGCATACGTCATGGAATTGCCAGACAGTAGTTTTTGGCAAATCTCACCAAAAAACCGCAGTCAGGGCACCAGCCACCACACCACTTTGACTGGCATTTACGGGCTGTCAAGGTTGACGCGGTTCGAGTAGGCTGCCGCGCGCCGTTTTGTGGTAAAAAGGCTGCTTATTCGTCGGTTACGCAGCCTTCGGAAGCGCTTTTGACATTTTTGATATACTTGTACAGCGTTCCCCGCGTAGCCTTGAGAGGGGGCGCCTGCCAAGCAGCTTGGCGGGCCGCCATCTCTGTCTCGGAGAGCTGTACGTCCAGACGATTTTTTTCAGCATCCAAAGTTACCAAGTCTCCGTCCTGTACCAAAGCGATGGGACCGCCGACTTGGGCTTCGGGGGTCACGTGGCCAACAATAAAGCCGTGGGAACCACCTGAAAATCTTCCGTCGGTGAGCAGTGCCACATCGTTCCCCAAGCCAGCCCCCATGATGGCCGAAGTGGGTGTCAGCATCTCAGGCATCCCAGGACCTCCCTGGGGTCCTTCGTAACGGATGATGATCACGTCTCCCTTGGTGATCCGCTTCTCCTCCAAAGCGTGCAGCATCTCCTCTTCGCTATCGAAACACTTCGCTGGACCGGAGAAAACCAGTCCTTCCTTGCCAGTTATCTTGGCGACAGCCCCGTCAGGTGCGAGATTGCCACGCAGAATCTGAATATGTCCCGTGGGTTTGATGGGTTTCTCAATCGGGTGGATAATCGTCTGACCGGCCTTGAGCGGAGGGACCTCGCGTAGGTTTTCTGCTAAAGTTTTGCCCGTGACTGTCATGCAATCGCCGTCCATAAAGCCCTTTTCGAGCAGATACTTCATCGCCGAAGGAGTACCGCCGATTGAATGCAAATCTTCTTGCACGAAGCGACCGCTGGGCTTGAGATCGGCCAGGTAAGGGACGCGATTGCTAACCGCTTGGAAGTCGTCAATTGTCAGCGGCACATCGACACTGCGAGCCATGGCGATCAAATGCAACACCGCGTTCGTCGAGCCCCCTAAGGCCACCACCACGACCATCGCGTTTTCGAACGCCTGACGCGTCATAATGTCGCGCGGCTTAAGATCGAGTTCCAGTAACTTTAGGATGGCCGCTCCTGCACGACGGCATTCGTCCAATTTGGCTGGGTCTTCGGCCGGAATCGAAGCGCTATAGGGCAGCGACATTCCCAACGCTTCAATCGCCGAAGCCATCGTATTGGCCGTATACATGCCTCCGCAAGCACCAGCACCGGGGCAAGCGTGGCGAACGATTTCTTCACGTTCTTCGTCGGTGATTTGTCCCGACAAATATTGTCCATAACACTGGAAGGCCGACACGATGTCCAGCGATTGGCCATTCCACTTGCCCGCGCGGATGGTACCCCCGTAAACCATCAAAGCAGGACGATTCAAACGTCCCATCGCCATCAGGCAGCCAGGCATATTCTTGTCACAGCCAGGCAACGCGACCAAGCCATCGTACCACTGGCCGCCCATCATCGTTTCAATCGAGTCGGCGATTAGGTCGCGTGACTGCAACGAATAGCTCATCCCCTCGGTGCCCATCGACATGCCGTCGCTGACTCCAACGGTATTGAATCGCATGCCAATCAGATTGCAGGCCGTTACCCCTTCTTTGACCGCGTCCGCTAGCTTGTTCAAGTGCATGTTGCATGAGTTACCGTCGTACCAGACGCTGCAAATGCCGACCTGCGCCTTGTGCATGTCTTCGGGTTTCAAACCGGTTGCATAGAGCATCGCTTGGGATGCACCTTGGCTCTTCGGCTGAGTGATTCGGCGACTGTATTTGTTCAGTTCTGTCATAATGAATAAGCTGGGCTTGTGTGTAGAAACAAGGGGTTTTGAGACGACGCCTTGGTAGCGAAAGCTGCTGGCTTGTGGTGGACATGCAGAGGCCAAGGCCAGCAGCCTGCTGCCACTCCTGAGCCGCCCCGCGACAATAGGACCGTGACTGCAGATTGTAATCGTAGCTGCCGGTTCCGGGGAGGCTGTGTGCAGCGCATGCAACACGCTGGGCCAATCCATTTGCTGGGTGTTGGCTTGCCTGGTTGAACTGATGCCGCAGGGAACCCAACCGATGTTCTAGGTCCACGAAATTTACTTCGACGAAGTGGCACCTGCCGCCAACCGTGGCTCGAAATCCCTCTTGGTTAGTGGCTATGCCGCGCCTCGCCGCTTATTCGAATGGCCTTGGACAA
>JBBQRC010000580.1:0-4201 GCA_038215215.1 Pirellulales bacterium | reverse complement strand
GGCCACACAGACTTTACCCATTTGTCGCGCCACCAAAGCAGCGTGGCTTGAAACACCGCCGCGGCAAGTTAAGATGCCGTCGGAGGCGATCATACCGCGGAGATCTTCGGGGCTGGTTTCGATGCGAGCCAGTACAACGCTCTTGCCCTGTTTGGCCAATTCTTCAGCCTTGTCGGCGGTGAAGACAACCGTACCTGACGCAGCGCCTGGACCAGCGGCGAGCCCGGTGGCCATCATGCGGCCATCCTTCTTTGCTTTTTCATAGGCTGCCACGTCGAAGATCGGTTGCAGCAGTTGATTGAGCGCTTCGGGGTCACCCGACTTGATGGCGTGCTCTGGCGTCATCAGCTTTTCTTTGACCATATCATGCGCGATTCTCACGTAAGCGATGGCCGTCCGCTTGCCGTTCCGCGTTTGCAGCATGTACAGCTTTTTCTTTTCGATCGTAAATTCGAAGTCCTGCACGTCGCCGAAATTCTTTTCGAGAGTCTTGCGGACATCGTTCAGTTCTTTGTGAGCTGCACCGATCGTCTTGTCCTTGGCCATCTCAGAAATCTTGAGTGGCGTGCGCACACCCGCCACGACGTCTTCGCCTTGGGCGTTGACGAGGTATTCACCGTAGAAGACATTTTCGCCTGTGGCTGGGTCACGGGTAAACGCCACGCCGGTAGCGCAGTCATCGCCCATGTTGCCGAAGACCATGCTCTGAACGTTAACTGCAGTTCCCCATTCGTCAGGAATGCGATACTTCTGGCGATACAGAATCGCCCGCTCATTCATCCAAGAACCGAAAACCGCACCGACGGCGCCTGCCAACTGTTGCATGGGATCATTTGGAAAGGCTTTCCCAGTTCGCTCTTTGATGAGCAGTTTGTAACGAATAACCAGTTCTTGGAGATGTTCTTCCGTTAAGTGCACATCTTCGATCACGCCCGCTTTGCGCTTGATCTCATCCATCACTTCTTCAAACGGATCGTGTTCGTTTTCGTGGCGCTTTTGCACACCCATGACCACGTCGCCGTACATCTGCAGGAAACGGCGGTAGGAATCCCATGCAAAGCGGCCGTTGCCTGTCGCTTTCTTCAGCCCTTCAGTCGTTTCGTCATTGAGACCAAGGTTGAGAATAGTGTCCATCATGCCAGGCATCGAATCGCGCGCACCGGAGCGCACAGAAACCAATAGCGGGTTCTTCGCGTCGCCAAATTTCTTACCGGTCTCTTTCTCCATCCAAGCCACAGCTTTGGTCAATTCGGAATCATATCCCTCCGGATATTTTTTCCCATTTTTGTAATAATGGACGCAGATTTCAGTGGTGATGGTAAAACCTGATGGGACGGGCAGACCGATTTTCGTCATCGCGGCGAGGTTTGCACCTTTGCCGCCGAGCAATGCTTTCATATCGCCGGCGCCATCAGTTTTACTCTTGCCGAAGTAATAAATCATCTTGGACTTTGCCATAACGCTGCTCGAACCTCCGGTACGTACATGAGAGAAGGGAAAAGGGTCCGCGCCAGAAAGGCTGCGGAACCGTTGACTTTTACCTATAAATTGAGGTGGCGAGTTTAATGGCGAAGACCTAAACCGTCAATTGGTCGCGAGTTGCGCTGCTTGCTATCAGACGCGAGGTTTTTCGATTTTGGGGGGCTGGGATGACACAAACTGTGACGACGGAGAATCGCGTAGGCGGCGAAAATGGGGGAAGTGCAGTCGGCTATCTGCTCGTTGGCCATGGCACGCGGAATCCCACCGGGCAGCAGCAGTTACGCGAGCTTTTCACTGAAATGTGCCTCGTTTCGCGTGCCCACGCATTGCCTACGCAGGCCTCTGCACTCGCGTTCCTCGAGTTGGCTGAGCCAGACATTCCAACGGCGATCCAGCGACTATTCCGCGCGGGTGTCCGCGACCTGGTCGTGGTCCCAGTCCTATTGTTCTCCGCCGGTCATGCACAACGGGATATTCCCACCGCCGTGAAAATTGAATGCGATCGTCTCGGCATGCGCATTCTGCGGCAGAGTGATAGTCTCGCTTGCGATCCGAATATTTTAAGTCTCTCCGCGCAACGGTTTCATGAGGCAGTATGCAGCGGACTGAAATGGTCCGCGGAGACCGTTCCGCGACGCTCAATGGCAGCAGTTCCTCACTCTGGCAATCTCGGTTCGGGGACATGCCCGGGTAAGACTCGACCGGCCTGTGGTCACACCTTTACCTCCTGTCCCTCCTGCCTCGGGAACTCAACGCCCGTTGTCACGCCAGCCAGCCCCGTTGAGACCAACTCTAGTGAGATCAGCCCCGTAACCAAACCATCGCTCGATTACAACCAAAACCTTGATTTCAATCAAATTGGGCTGGCCATGATCGGTCGTGGCAGCAATTCGGACGCTGCCACCGCAGACATGCTCCAATTCGCCGATAAGCGACTTCAATTGACCCCCGTGGCGTGGTCCACGACGGGATTTATCCATGCTCAGCGTCCCTCCGTCGACGAAGCTTTGGATGGCTTGGCGGCTACTGGGCTGCGGTATCTGGTGGTCCAGCCCCACTTGCTCTTCGAAGGCGAGCTTGTCAATGAACTGCGACGCGAAGTTGCCTATCGTCAAACCTATACCCACTCCCAACATTGGATAATCACGGAGACACTAGGGGCGGATGACAAATTGGCGGATGTTATTTGTCGACTGGCCACGCAGGACAAAGGGGTCAGGCCTCTTTGATGTGGATTTAATCTTTGATACAATTTGCTTTTGCAAATCTGCAGGAGAGGACACGATGCCACGACCACCTCGCGCCGACGAAGCAGGCGGGCTTTATCATGCACTTAATCGTGGGAATCTCCGTGCTGAAATTTTCCACAAGGATGCTGACTTCGCTGCTTTTGAGAGGATTTTGCACGAAGGGCTTCAGCTTCATCAGATCCAACTTTTCAGTTACCAACTGATGCCAAATCACTATCACTTAATCTTGCGTCCGTTGGTCGACGGCGAAATGAGTCGATTTATGGGCTGGGTGGGCGGAACGCATACAATGCGCTATCATGCTCACTATCACACCAGCGGGCTGGGCCATGTCTACCAACAGCGCTACAAGAGCTTTCCAATTCAAGATGACGAGCACTACTTCGTTGTCTGTCGGTACGTCGAGCGAAACGCATTGCGAGCTGGACTTGTTACCCAAGCCGAGAATTGGCGTTGGGGATCACTATGGCGTTGGCTCCAAGCAACCGAACCAGACCCGAAGGTCCTTTCGTCCTGGCCGATTCCCCGGCTACCGAATTGGGTGGCTCGAGTCAACGAACCACTTACCCAAGGCGAATTGGAAGCCGTTCGCTTGTGCGCCCAGCGTGGTCGCCCTTTGGGACACGAGGGGTGGGTGGAATCGATCGCGAGAAGACTTAACTTGGAATCGACTACGCGTCCGCGTGGCCGTCGCAGAGTCCGCCCGTTGCCTGAAAAGCCAATCAAAGAGGCCTGACCCCTTTGAGTTTCATTCAAAGAGGCCCGTCATTTCACTCCATCGACGCCATCTCTGTGGCTACCAGTAGTGCCATAGCACCGCCGCGAGGATCACGCCCCAAGATGGCGGGTCGATCCAGGTATTCTCGCAGCGACTTCTGCTTGCCGGTGCCTGTGCACACATCGATCAGGGTGCCATCACTGGCAATACGCGCCTTGATCGCTCTCCACCCCTTGTCGATGGCGGACTGAAACGTTTCCGCAGGCAACCAACCGCGTCGCACGCCACGCGCCATGGCATAAGTTATCATGCAAGTGCTGGTCAACTCTCGATAACTCTCCGGATGATCGATTACCTGATGCCAGGCTCCAGTTGGATCTTGATACGGCAACAGTGCCGTCAGGTGCCGGCGAAATGCCTCGAGCACCTCTTCGCGACCCGAATAATTAGTCGGTAAATCCTCCAGGGACAACGCCAACCCCAGAGCTGGAAATCCATTACCGCGACCCCAAGCGGTCTCGTCCAGCGGCGAATGTCGATACAGCCCATCGGCACGCAAATCCAGTTTGAGCATAAACCGGAAATGCCTGAGGCACATGTCATAGTACTTTTGATCGCCGGTTAATCGTCCCGCTTGGGCTAAAACGGGGCAGCCCATGAAGACAGCATCACTCATCTCGTTATGTGTTGGCATCGCCTCACGCAGTTGACCGTCCGGGGTAAACGCTCGATCTGCTGCGGCTAGCGTTAA
>JBBQRC010000579.1:0-4201 GCA_038215215.1 Pirellulales bacterium | reverse complement strand
CAAACTTAGTGCCCGGACTCAAACGTTCCGCGTAGCGTTCTTCCCGCGGCCACCACGCTCTGGGAGTCTCGTCCTCCGAGTGGGACGCCACAAACTTCTTAGCCGCATTAGTGATGGGCGCATACGGATCCTCGTGTATCGGTACTCCGGGGAAGTCGAGATAAGGCAACTCGGCATCAAGAAACCGCACTAGCGAACGCATCAGCCGACTTTTTGCCTGCCCCTTCTCTCCCAAAAAGAGCATGTCATGGCCGGCTAGCAAAGCGATATTGATTTCTGGGATCACGGTATCTTCATATCCCACGATGCCTGGATACAACGGCTCATCGGCCGCCAACATGCGGGTAAAGTTCTCGCGTAATTCCTGTTTTACGGAACGTGATTGCCAACCGCTTTCGCGCAATTGTGCCAAAGTTGCAGGTTTGGTTTGAACAGCGTTACTCATAGTTCCAATAGCCATGCTTGAGAAGTTTACGTGTCGTGTGAAATGGCAGAGCGGCTTGCCTAAAATTTCGAATAAATCGTCGCCCAAAATAAGTTACCGTTCTGATTTCCCCCAACCCTGCCCTCTCTGCTGCTCTTGCTGCTGGGCAAGACGGGAGCGAGGCCACGAGTGCGGTAACTAGTTTTGAGACGACGCCTAACCGATTCAAAACGATGAACCGCCAACTCTAACGCTGGCGTAGCAGATCTTCCCCGGTGCGAGACACAACTCGCTCAAGGGTCAGACACTCGCGAGGCCGTCGGTCGGACGAGGTAGAAGCCATCAGAATGTTTCCGATGTTATTAACCACGCCCGATGCCCTCTATCGAGTGCCGCTGAGATTATACGCGAGCGGCGATGGGCAAGAGTGGCTGCTAACCGAACAGCAGCCAACCGATCCATGCGGATGAGGCGATCAAAGTGCTCAGGACACTTACGGCGATCACACCCACGCGACTATCTCGGTCGAATTTGCGAAGACCACTCTCGTCACTGTTGTGGGACACTTTGTGGAAGCCGCTTTGCGTCGAGGCTAGTACGAGGTCCGTAATTTCCCCCACCTCGACGATGTTGGCCGCAACCAGCGGCACAAGGTTTCGCTTTAGAGGCCCGTTGATCAATGGCTTCTTCGCAACGGTGGCTAGACTGGGCTCAGCATCTGATGCAATAGACAACAGGAGCCGTTCCATGGGCTTCGCCCGCCGCCGTGGGTCGAGCAGCCGGTAGGTCGCTGTGGCCAATTCCGCCAACATGTCAACACGCTGCTCATCCTCCGTCACCGCTGGGATCTTGGCCGCGGTGCTCTCGGCGGCACTACGGATGACATCCACCCTGGCTTCACGTGCCTTCAGTCCCAGCAGCGCGAAATCGTATCCGAGCGGTACACGCGTAGGAGTTGATTGACGTTGGTTGGAAGATGTGACGGAAAGCATGTTGCTAAGTTTTTCAGGAGGTAACAAGTCAAGTCAACTGTAGAGAGGAAGCAAGTTCACCCGGCTGTTTAACAACCCGCCGAGCCACGCGAAGTTTCACCGTTACGGGACGCTATGGAGAACTTCGCCTGTGTATTATTCGGCAGACTATGCCCGAATATCGGGCGCCGATAGGCGTTTTTTGGTTAAACGGCCCCGCCAGCCACAAACTACCTTTCGCAAGCTTAAGGGTTGGGAGCCGCCATCCACCGCAAGCCTTCGCTTAGGGAAAGATACCTGACATCTACCTACTGCTCACGCCCGACAAAAAATCTGACACTTTTTTCCCCAGGTTGGTTCCCGGAAAAGGTGCGGTTTTGCCAGCAACATGCTTTGTGAGACCCGCGGTAAATGCTGAGTGGTTGATTGAATCACCTTAAATCCGTCCAAGGGGTGATCCAGTCACGCTGGAAATCTTAAAATAGATTTTTTGTTCAATCAGGCAAAAACACCACATGCCCTACTTGTGCGTCAGACGCGACTTTTGTTAGACGTCGCAGACACCGATCGCATGCTCCAATGCTTTGGCATGATCGTCCCAAGTGGGAATAAACTCTTGGGCCACGTAACCCTGATAACCAGTCTCCAGAATGGCCCGCATGATCGGCGGATAGTTAATTTCTTGGTTTTCATCCAGTTCGCCACGCCCTGGATTTCCAGCTGTGTGGTAGTGCCCGATCCATGGGTGGTGTTCACGAATCCTGCGAATGACGTCGCCATCCATAATCTGAACGTGATAGATATCGAAGAGCAAGCGAAAGCGGGGAGAGTCCATTTGTTTGACCAAGTCGACGCACAAATCAACATGGTCACCAAAGTATCCAGGATGCCCTTTCATGGGGTGGGTGTTATCGCGACTGTTGAGATGCTCCAAACAGAGGGTAATCTGCTTTTCCTCAGCGTAGCGGATGACACGTTTCCAGCAGTCGAGACAGTTTCTGATGGCGACAGCGTCGAGCATGTCGGGCACGCGCATTCCGGTGAAGGTAATCACACTTGGGCTACCAAATTCCACCGCATTATCAATGGCTTTACGCAGCGACGATTCGACCTCTGCATGGTGGGCGGTATCGACTGGCCCTTTGGCAAAGCCATGGCTGCCGACGAGTGATATATCGAGCCCGATTTTTTTGACAGCGGGGTAGCTGGCCACATCAATGCCTTCGATAGCGACCAACCCCAACCTCTTACCCAGGGTCGCCAAATCGCTGGCAGACATCGGCTTGAAACACCATCCCATGACAGACTGGCGGATACGTCCGCGCCGTGATTGCAGCGCCTCGTCCTTTTCGAGCGTTGTTGTCGGCATCGGTTCGTGGCTCCTGGCGATCGTCGTGGTGAGGCCCAATGCGGCAGCCGTGGTGGCTGTTTTCAACCAATGGCGACGATCGTTCATGGTCGGGACTCCGAGAGTTTTTGTGAATCAAGCTTCAGGAAATAGTGGCAGGTCCTTCTGCGGCGAGGCGGACGGGACCAGCAACTTTAGGTGCTCGAAGGCCCTGGGGGTCGCACACCTACCGCGCGAACTCCGAATGATCAGTTCCGTTCGGAGTAGAAATGGTTCCACCTCATCTACTAATGTATCGCCAGAAACATTCATGGTGTGCGCGATTGCCTCAATACCTGCTGGACCGCCCGAAAAGACACGGATGAGCGTCTCCAAATAGCGCCGGTCTTGACGATCCAAGCCAAGACCATCAATGCCAGTCATTTTCATCGCGTCATTGGCAATTTTTAGCGACACGCGTCCGTCCGCCTTGCTCATCGCATAATCGCGAACCCACAGCAGGCGATTATTGGCCACGCGGGGAGTTCCTCGACTGCGCTTGGCGATTTCCGACGCAGCATCATCATCGACTTCAACGCTGAGTTTCACTGCATTGCGGTGAAGTATTTCCGTCAATTCGCCCAGCGAATAGAAGCCCAGGTGTTCGCGAATCTGAAAGCGGTCACGGAGCGGGCCGCTCAGCATGCCAGCCCGCGTCGTGGCACCGATGAGCGTAAACGGCTTCAATTGCAGGTTCAATGTGCGGGCACTGACACCTTCGCCGAGCACGATGTCGATGCGGAAGTCCTCCATGGCCGTGTACAGGTACTCTTCGACTGCCTTGGGCAAGCGATGAATTTCGTCAATGAACAGCACCGACCGCTGCTCGAGATTGGTGAGGTACGGAATAATATCCTTAGGAGCCTTTAAGGACGGCCCGCTGGCCATTTGCACTGGGACGCCCATTTCGCGAGGAATACAGGTGGCGAAGGTGGTTTTCCCCAAGCCCGGTGGACCGTCGAACAAAATGTGGCCAAGCGGTTCTTCCCGTTTAGTAGCTGCATCAATGGCGATACGAAGCACTTCAATGACTTCGCGCTGCCCCACCATCTCGGCGATCCGTTTGGGCCGCAGAGCGTTATCGTGTTCTTCCGGTGGGGGTGGCGGGGGGATAATCGATTCGCGAGCCACGTACGTTCTCTCCTCAAGATCCACGCGGTTATGACCAATTTCCAGCTCCGCGTTTGTTTTTGTCTGCTTATCATATCGCGCCTCGACGTTTCGCGTAGCACGCCGGTCACAGGATACCGTCGCCGCGCACAACCAAATGCAGCGACCTTCGTGCTCCAACCCGCGTATAAGTAGGGCGAAAAAAACAGTCTGAGGCACCGCTGCAGCTAACGAAGGAGACGTTAGAATGTGGACTCGCCGAGATTGGGGGGCTTGAGTCTTTAGATTATTGGACTCCTTGGCAGTTTG
>JBBQRC010000578.1:0-4209 GCA_038215215.1 Pirellulales bacterium | reverse complement strand
GGTGCGGAGTTCGGAACGAGTACATTTTCAGTAGAGTTTGGCGTATTCACCCAGTGTCTCCGTTAGTAGGTTGTTGAACCGCAAACGTCCCTCATCCGCATTCTGACAAGTCCACCGTTCAAGAATTTCCCAACGTGCAAGGTAGAGAACGACTGCTTCAAAGGTAAAGTAATAGTCCTGAGCAATGCGTTTCCAGGTTGTCCAGAGGTTCTCAAATAACAGGTGCTGCGCCTGACGCTGCAGTCCTTGTTCGAATGCGTGGGTGAAGGGCTCAATCCAAGGGTAACGTGACTCTAACGAGAAATTAGGGCGATTCCAATTGCGACGTATCGTATCGGTCAGGTGCCCTACGCCCCGCGGTGGTTGAGAGCCTGCAAGTCTCAGGCGGATGGCAGCCACGATGGTCCGCATGTCGATACGATGATCGACGATTTGACACACCAAAGGATTGCGGATGTCTCGTTTCAAACGCTGGTAGATTTGAATGACATCCTCTTCAGTGCGTTCGAGTGGCTGGCGATCCCACACAAAGAACTGAGTCACCTGGTCGACGACCTGGCGATCGTCGGGCTCGAGAAGACGTAAGCGTCCTCGCAGCTCAGACCGCGAAATAGGCAACCGCTCCACGTCGAACCGACTAGGAAGATGCGGCAAGCTGGCAATCAGTGTGTAATAGGTTCGGCTCACGTACACGGCAACCTGCTATTCCTTCTCGCTTGTGATCGCCCGAAATCTGGGAGACAGGAATCGCATTAGGACTGCCGCCAAAGCTTCATCAGTAAAGTCGAGTTCGACATCTTGATCCACGAGCTGGACGCGGATGCCGCTCGATTTTGTTTCCGCAGCGGCAAATGTGATTCCGTCTCGCAAAACATCACCGCAGAGCCCCAGTACGAAATGAGTCAGGCTGCCAGAAGCAGCGTCCGCTTGCAGATTGGACAATTCCATGGCCTCCAGGTGCTGGCTAGGAATCAAAATGCGCATCTCGGCTTTCGGATCATCGGGTACCGACCGCCGAGCGACCTCCAGAATCAATTGCTGTAGAAACTTTTCGTCTTCCAGCGAGTGTTTGACAAGCCGGCTAAACCGCTGTTGAAACTCGTGCTGGAAAGACTCTTTGAGTTTTAAGAGGGCATCACGGCTGGCCAGCTTCAGATCTGCCTCACCAAATTCGACGATGTGTTGGGCTGCCTGTTTGGCTTTCGAGACGATGCGATCGGCTTCGTTGCGGGCTTCGTCCACGATACGCAGTGCTTGCAGCCTGGCTGAGGCGATGAGCTCTTCAGCCTCTCGCTGGCCCTCTTCAACACCGTCGGATTTCAGGCGGTCGATCAACTCTTGCACGCCGACCTGTGCAGCGCCAGTATCTCCGTTGGCTTGCTTGGACATAATCAAACCGCTCCGGCCGCCGCAGACGGTAAGCCACCGGCCACGATCAAGGCAAAAATGAAAGCGAACACCGCGAAGCCCTCTACGATGGCGGCCGGTGCCGCCGAAAGTCCAAATATTTCCGGTTTGCTTTTGGTCGCATGGATGGCGGCCGCGCAACACTTGCCTTGAAAGGCAGCACTGAACAAAAGAGCAACGCCACACAAGACGCCAATCGCAAACAAGCCCGGAGCTGTTTCCACCGAGACGACACGGTTGAGCGACAGCATGACGACGATGCCATAAATCGTCTGTGACGACGGCAGGGCAGACAGGCCAACCAGTCTACCGTAACCGCTTTCAACATCAAGCATCGCACCACAAGCCGCCTGTCCCGCAGCACTACAGCCTAAGATGCTTCCGATCGCTCCCAACGCCAGTGGTGCATATATTCCCATCCAGCCTAACATCAACCAAAACGTATCATCCATTAACTAGTTTCCTTCTTAGTAAACGCGCGAAATGGGATACCCTCGTCCGTTAAGGACCAACTAAAGAACTCGATACAGTTCAACCGCAAACCGTGGACGACTCCGCCCACGATGCCCAGCACAAGATTCAAACTATGCCCCACCAGGAAGATCAGCAATCCCAAGAGTAACCCGACGCCCTTGATCTCTGCAGCACCCGCCGCCAATCCATTAAAAGTGATGGCTAGCTGAGCGCTAGCCAAACCCAAAGCAAAAAGTCGTAGATAGCTCAACGCATCTCCAAACGCCTTGCTGACGTTGGTGAGGGCCATAAATCCGTCAATGGGTCGCCACAACCAATCACGAAGTTGGCGCGAAAACAGCGGGCGGTCGCTGGAGAATAAAAACACACTGCCCAAACCCATACACAAGCCGATGACACCGAAGTTCCACAGGCTGTCGGCAACACGATTGGCAGAAGCCACACCGCCTGGCGAAAACGTAGCCGCCAGCCAAGGCACTAACGCCGGTCTAGGTAAACGTGCCACAGCCATCAACAGAGCCGATACGAAGGATAAGCACCACCCCAAATGACTTAGCGCACGCCCTGTCCCACGCCGTTGCCAAGCGTTAACGAAGTTGGCAATCGTCAGATGGGTGACTCCGATTGCAGCTGCCAGTAGCATCATCGCATCTTGATCCTGCATGATCGACCTACCGTCGGTCTTCCATACCAAACGCTCCATCCATGATCCTGCACGCGGACTCATGCCAAAGTAGCTGCCTATCAACATGCCGTAACTAATCGTTGCCGCGATCATGAAAGCTGCCAAATTGCGGAACCGTCGCGAGGCATCGGTTCTCCCCAAATGTCGATAAAAAATCCCGAGTAAAACCGCCAACGTTATGCCATAACCGGCATCCGCCATGATCATGGCGAAGAATATCGAAAACGATAAATACATGATCCAAGTCGGATCCCACGTACGATAGCCGGGGGTCATGTAGAACGTTACCGCGCCCTCGGCACCGGCGACCATACGCGGGTTGCGCAACAGCGTGGGGGGCGATTCTGTTGATTGAGGCTCTTCAATCGAGCCTGCCAAACAGTTGCGTTTCGCATAGTCCTGTAAAGTCGCTAGAGCGTGTACTGGAACCCAAGCCTGAAGCGCAAACAGTTTTTCGTCGCGTAGGAGCCGCTTCTCAGCGCTCGCTCGCAACGCTTCATCGTCAGCGATTGACAGTTCTGCTTGCAAGCTAGGGATCCAGCGCGTCAGCGAAATACGCTCCAATTCCACTTGCTCTAGACGTAGTTCAACTTCACTGAGGGCCTGCTCCAAATCACGGAGCGGACGCGACCCTAGGTCGATGGGGGGAGATGAGATACCTTGAGGTTTGTCTGGAGAAATGACAAGCCAGTATTCAAATTGACTATTCTGCGCAATCAGCTGAGATGCCAATCCCGGATGGTTGAACGCTGCGGCTTGACGATGCCGTACGGCGTAGAACCATAAGCGCTGGCCGCGCAGCTCGCTCGCCGATGGAAGACGAAAGTTTCCCCACGGCTGCAAAAGGCCAATTGACTCTTGGAGCTCGCTGCGTTCCTCTCGCAGGCTCCACAGTAAGGTCTTCTTTTCTAATACTTCGCGGACGACGGATTCAACCGAAAAGTGGCCGACGTGGACCACTGCTGGACGCTTTTCGGGACAAGCCTCCAGGTCGCGCAGGGCTGCGCGCAAGTCGACAGCCAACGGATGCTCTTCGGCGGGCTCCTTGCCACGCCGAGGCAGGTCTATAAGGTGCATACAACCGATAGCCTGCAATTCCAACAACACGTGCGCACGCAGAGAATCGCGCCCGTATAGAGTTAGTTTGCGAAGTGGGACAATGGACATCGGTCAGGAGCTTGAGGTGAGCGGCGAGTCTTTACTTTTGGCGATTTTAGAGCGCACTACGGCAGCGCGCTCCTGATCGGAAAGGAATATCACGATGCGCCGAATATGTTCCTCGGCGCGAGGAATCAAAACCTTTTCAAATAGATTCACCCTCTGCGTGATCCGTCGTGAGGCCGCTTCAAGCCGTAGGACCCGCTGGTCTGCAACTTGTTGCTGGACGCGCAGCGTCGCATCCGCTTTTAACTGGCTGACCAGTTCGTCGACCCAGAAGGGAGCTATCAATTTCGAGTAGCTTTGCAGAACGAAGTTGACTTCGCGGACACCTGGTAGTCGGGTACCAAGCACATTCTCTTCCTCGATGTGCACACTCTCCAAGCGGACTAGGCTGGATATATTGCGGGTCGCGATGGTGGAACTACCAAGCAGTGGAAAAATTTCTTCCAAGCTCGCGTACAGCTCTGTGCGTCGACTATCCA
>JBBQRC010000577.1:0-4217 GCA_038215215.1 Pirellulales bacterium | reverse complement strand
GCCCCGTAACGCCTTACTCATCTTGCCCCCCTTTTTGAATTTCTCTCAACAAATTAGCTGGATGCCTTACCACCGATAGCCCACAGGTTCGTTCGCGTGCAGACATGCATACTGACCGCTCAGCATACTGTGTAAGATCGTCTCCTAACTGGTAACTCAAATTGCAATCAGCATGCCGAGAGCGAAAAGTGGCTTAATTTCGCGCAGCACAGTGTCAGTTGGATGAAAATCGACCAACTGAGCAACCAGCAGGATAGTTAAGCTGTCAGCACACGCTCGGTCCCATTTTACGTCTGCAAGTCCACCGGCGCGACGTGAGTAAGCGGCTACGAACAGAAACTTGACCTCAGCAGAATCTGAAAAGCAAATCTGGTTTGCTGGACGGGCGGGGGAAGCGAGTGGTAAGATTCATCCGCAGGCAAATCTAACGCGAATTCACTATTCGTCGAAAGTGTCCTAGATGAGTCCTCGCTCGCTTACCAGACGTAAATTCGTTCAATCCAGTGCGTTGGGAACAACCGCATCCGCGATGGCCGCCAAGTCCTATGCGCAGATCGTGGGTGCCAATGAGCGGGTGCATGTTGGCATTCTCGGCTTTGGATTGATTGGCCGCGTGCACACGCGAACATTCCACGCACTCCGCACTGCTCGAATTACCGCCGTTTCAGACGCGTTTGCCCCGCGGATGGATGCTTGCCGGGCGATTGTACCAGACGCGAAAAAGTACGCTGATTTTAGAGCGCTGCTGGATAGTAAAGAGACGGACGCCGTCGTAGTTGCGCCCCCGGATCATTGGCACGCCCTGCATACGATGCTCGCATGCGCAGCCGGTAAAGATGTTTACGTAGAAAAACCGACGCATTTGTTCGTGCGCGAGGGAGAGTGGATGCAGACCGTTGCCGCGAAATACAGACGCGTCGTGCAAGTTGGAACTCAACAACGCAGTGGTCCACACTACCAGCGTGCGAAGCAGCTGTTGCTCGAGGGTGCGATTGGCGAGCTAGTCAGTGTGCAGTGCGATTTTCTGCGCAACGTGATGCCGGGGATTGGTTCACCCGCCGATGGACCCGCTCCGGCGGGATTGGATTGGGAGATGTTTCTCGGTCCCTCACCCCAGCGGCGCTACAATGTGAATCGCAGCCTCTATCACTTTCGCTGGTTTTGGGAGACCGCGGGCGGACAGATGACGAATTTGGGGCACCACTCGCTGGACATCGCACATTGGATGTTCGACTTGGCGGCTCCGCAAGCGGTTAGCAGTGCCGGAGGGCGGTGGTTTCTCAAAGATAACGGCGAAACCCCTGATACGCAGGATACCATTCTTGAGTATGAAAAATTTCCAGTCGTTGTGCAGATTCGCGAAGCTGGAGGGAACGCATTGGCCAAAGGTTCACTGGTGTTCATTGGAACAAAAGGGACCATGACTCTTGGTCGATCAGGCTTTGAAATTATTCCGGACAAGAAGGTTCACCCACGCAATATCTTTGCGGGCATGATTGGCGCTGATGCGGACGGTGGACATCCCATCGGTGGCCCACAACCCATCGACGAAACCAAAGGACAAAAGTGGTGCGAGCCACAGCTAGATAAGACTGGTAATGCATCGCAACAGTACACGCTGCACGCTGAAAACTTCATTGATTGCATCAAGACTCGAAAGATGCCCATTTCGGATTTGAAGAGTAGTCATTGGGTGAGCACTTCGTGCCATCTAGCCAATATTTCTCTCCGCACAGGTCGCAAGATAGTTTGGGATTCGGCTGCCAATTCGATTGCAGCAGATCCAGAGGCCAGCGCATTCTTAGAGCGCAGTTATCGGGAACCGTGGGCGTCGCAGTTAAAGCAACTTCTAACTTGAAGTAACCTAAAATGAAACGCAGGAATTTTGTGGGCTGCCTAGCGACGGCGATTGCCTCCGTCCGTCAAGTTCTCGGCTCAACGGCGACAGGCACCACACGACTAGGCATATGCACGTTTTCTTGTCATCGCCATTGGCAGGCGGTAAAACAAAACCCGGAACTGGCAAAGTTTCACGATGCACCCAGTTTCTATGACTATGTCCGCAGCCTAGGGGCCGATGGCGTTCAAACCAGCGTCACTTCGCTGGACAAGGCCAGTGCTAAAGCGTTCCGTGCACAGGTCGAATCGTCGGGGGGATATTACGAGGGTGACATTCGCCTACCGCAAAGTGGTGCAGAGTTAAGTGATTTTGAGCGGGACGTCGAGTTGACGCGTTTGGCAGGTGCCTCCGTGGCCCGCAGCGTGCTCTCAGGGTCCAGACGCTACGAAACCTGGACATCGCTTGAGCAATTTCGCGTGTTTCAAACTCAGGCTGCCCAGCGGTTGGCGATGGTCGAGCCGATCTTGCGGCGGCATGGTTTGAAGCTGGCGATTGAGAACCACAAAGACCTCACCGCTGATGAACTGAGTCAATCGATGCGTCAGTTGAGTAGCGAGTGGATTGGCGTGAATATCGATACCGGCAATAACCTTGCTTTGCTTGACGATCCCTACACGACCATCGAGCTCTTATCCCCCTTTGCACTCAGTGTTCACCTGAAGGACATGGCCATCCAGAGTTACGAGGACGGTTTTCTGCTCAGCGAAGTTCCGTGCGGTGACGGCTTCCTGGATTTGCCACGCATTGTTGCCACGCTACGAAAATCAAACGCGAACGTCGCCCTAAATCTCGAAATGGCGACCCGTGATCCGCTGCGAGTCCCCTGTCGGACGAAAAGTTACTGGTCCACTTTTCCACAGCGCCAGCAGACCCACCTCGCCGCCGCGTTGGCTCAAGTGAGCGCGCATGTGCCAAAAACTCCCTTGCCACAGATATCTGGCATGACCATGGCAGAGCAACTCGCCAGCGAACAGACTCACAACGCTCATTCATTGACCTGGATGCATCAGCACTTGGTCTAACTCAGTGCTGCCAACGCCGAACTGGTGCCACCTAAGTATCAAGTTGTCTCCACACCAATGACCCGCATGTCGGGCCGAAAAGGAAGGAGCGAACGGGCAGCGCGTTGAACACTGCTATTGACCATACGGCGGTAACTTTATTACGATTTCTGGTTCCAACTGCTATTTGTGCATTGATAATCGGAAGCGTCTGCAGTGCATGGCTTACCGCCTCGGATTTTGATTGATTGCTCACATGCCGCTCGATGTGGCTCAACGACTGGCGTACAACGCGTCGTCTGGAGCGTTATCCGCGAAGCTATGCTAATGGGCGCGGGCTCCAATTGCCAAAGCGTCATTAACGAAGCCGGGGAGTTCTGGCCGTACAATGCCGCCACTCGGACGCGGAGCCTGCGTATGCGATCGGACATTCGCAGTTTTACGCCGAAGTACTATCAGTTTTTTGCCCGCGCTCTGTGCAAAACCACCAAGAGCAAACAACTAAGGAAATGGTTGCTACCGGAGGCTGGGCATCTGGGGATATTTCGTCCCTTGGTTAAATATCAGGAAAAAAGAGAACATCGTCAGCGGCAAACCGTTGCGGATTGGAGAAAACCTGGAGCTGGCGACATCCTCGTATTGCCTGACGCCTACTGGTCCCGTCCCAAGATTTGGTCCGCGGTCGCCGAGGCGCGTCGCGAGGGCGCCATGATCGCAACGGTGATTTACGACTTGATCCCATTGACGCATCCCCACTTTGTACCGCCAGGAACTGGTGAAAAATTCTCCGAATATTTGCGAAGTGTCGCGAATCACTCTGATTTACTTGTGGCCATCTCTGAGACTGTTCGCAACGAGTGCCGCGCCGAATTGATTCGACGATGGCCCGCACTGCTTCCATCAAAAAATATTGAGGCTTTTCGTCTAGGGGCTGAATTGCCTGCAGCAAATGGCGCTCCGGACGCCCGCGTCCTGCGATTGTTTTCAGCTACCAGCTCCAAGACACCCTATATCATGGTGTCAACCTTCGACCCACGCAAGAATCACCAGTACTTGTTGGAATCATTCGAAATAGTGTGGAAGTCTCGTCCCGACACAGCCTTGTGTTTGGTCGGCGCTCGAGGATGGATGTCGGATAACCTGATCCAGCACATTGAGCTGCATCCACGATACGGCAAGCAACTATTCTTGTTCCACGCAATGTCGGATGCCTCTTTGCAGCACTGTTACCAACATGCCCGCGGGGTTATCTGCCCCTCGCATGTCGAGGGCTTTGGTTTGCCCATTGTCGAAGCCCTCGCTTTCGGTCGCAAGAC
>JBBQRC010000576.1:0-4218 GCA_038215215.1 Pirellulales bacterium | reverse complement strand
CGAGAACATGTGGGGGCTAATTTTGACTGAGTACCACCAGCCCTCAAGCGTCAGTCCGGCGACTCCCAACTGCCGCAGCGCCACCTCGACGGGCTCGTCATTGCGATTCACCACCACCGTTTCCAAGTCGAGAATATAGCCGTCTTGACCCGCTACTTCGGTAGCTTGCGGCAGCAACCGATAACGCTTGACGAGATCCAACTGCTTAGGCCGACCTGTATTCTCCAGAAAGCCGTCGAGCGGCAAACGAAACTCAACTCCTTCACCTCCAACAACTTCGAGCGGTTTGACTTCCCAATTCGCGGACAACGTGCCTGCCAGCGCTGGGATCACGTTGCGACCTGCCGGAATGCGGGTGCCATTCAGCGAAGCCAGGGTGGTTAGCAAACTACTCGTCTCATAGTTTCCCGGAACCACTTCCGACATGAACTCGTCGGTCCGCAGGACGTCCAGCGGAGCTTCAATCAGTTCCGTCGTGAACTTCAGACTCCGCTCGCTGCCGTCGACCTGCCGCAAGACGACCAAATCCACAGTTTTGCCCGGCTTGATCTTTTGCAGTGTCAGCTGCGCGGCAGTTGGTGAATCAACGGATTGGTTATTGATTTCCGTCAAGACGTCGTCTACCAACAATCCACCTGCTGTGCTGGTCGATTTAGCGAGCTCAGCCGGGCAGCCTGGCGGAATTAATCTGATTCGCACCCCCTTGGGATGCGGTTGCCAAGCCAAATAACCCAGATAGCCGCCGTCATGTTCCAAAGCGCGAAACTTGAAGCGTCCCGGTTGTTTCTGTTCGATCAATTCGGCCCGTTGCACACCTGCGCCACGACTACTGAGCGACACGAGCAAGTTAAAACCGCGGGTGGGGTCCATCGAACCCAACGTCACCATCTGCTCGGGGTAGCCGGTAGCATTCGCACCCTTGGCCGCCTCGTTGATTTCTCCGATGTTGCCTGCATCCACTTCGGCTTTGGCTTCCTCGCCGTTCTCCCTGAGCAGTGGATCGGCATTCAAATCTCCGGCAGCCTGAGCGTTCTGTGGTGGTTGGGGCTGTTGCTGCTGTGGATTCTTCAGCATGCTCGTGTACAGGAAAAACATGGCTGCGGTCAGCAACAGCCAAGTAAAGAATCTACGTTGATCCACGCGACGTCTCGTTATTGTGGGAGTTTGGCATACGCCGTTAGTGCTATAAATTGCAAGCGATCCGCCAACGGGATCCGCTGATCGCCATGAATGCAGTTGAAAGTGCCCTGCCGAGAAGAGCGAAAAGGAACTGCCTCAATGCAACTATTCTGGACCTTGAGGCAATTCTTGGCTAGTCCAACCTCGCTGCAGCGGGAAATAGCCGCTTTAAAAGTCCAATTTGCGGAGTCGCCTTTTCAAGAACGAAAGTTGACCGGCAAAGAAGAACTCTGTAGTCTCCGGCGGTTTCCATTTCGGTCTCCCAGGACTAGGTGCGATCCGTGCCCAGAAGTTATCGATGGCGGTTGTTTTCGTTCAGACTCAAGCCAGCTTGCCTTGCCTTGCCATGGCTGTGGATGTGTCTATCCACAAGCGTGGCCGCACAATCGCCAGCTCAGCCCATGATCGCAGCCCCTGATTCGGGAGTCTGGCTCGAGGCCGCACCAGGAGAGCCGTTGCAGTATTTTTCAAGCCAACCAGCATACCCAGACGGCGCTTTGAAAGAATCACCGTCAGAATTCTTGACTCTACCCGCACCCCATGAATCAGTCATCGTACCTGCTGGCAAGATGGAATTGATTCGTCCCGACGACGTCCACATCAGACAAATCGAACCTGACAAGTCGCCGTTGGCAAAAGCCAGTCTGTATCAGCGTTCTAGTGAACCCTACGAGATCTATCGTGGTGACGAATCGCAAATCTCATTCATGCCCGGAGGGGGTGATCAATTTGGTTGGTTGAGCTTTTATTCGGCCAATTATCTGACTAGAAAAAGGAAGGCTGGACCAACTGCCAACGCGAACTTCCATTTGCTTTCGGGTCCCAGTTCGATCGACTTGCCGGCACGGCTGTACGACTTTGAACTCGGTTACCAGACGCGCAGCTCGCTGACCGAGCTGTTTAGTTTTGACGCCTCCGCCATGATCGGCGCTTACAGTGATTTTAAAGGGAGTGCTCGCGAAGGAGTCCGCTTCCCCGCGCACGCCGTCGGCATGTTTCATCCCAGCCCACGTGTCGACTGGGTCGTGGGGGTCGATTATCTCGGCCGCGACGATGTCAAGATATTGCCCGTCGCCGGCTTCTGTTGGCATGATCCGGCGCGTCCCCAGGTTCGCTATCAGATGATCTTTCCACGGCCAAGGATCGATTGGACGCTCAGTTCTGAGTCGCGCCTGTATCTGGCCGGTTTGTTGGGTGGCGGAACTTGGCAGATTGAATTCCCCGATGACCACAACGACGTCATGACCTATCGCGACCTGCAAATGCTGACCGGAGTCGAACGGCGACGCGACGATGGCAGCCTCTCTGCCTGGGAGTTGGGTTGGGTCTTTGCCCGCAAACTTGAGTTCCGTGACAGCCCGAGTCAACTCAATTTGGATGACGCTTTCGTGCTGCGATACGTTACGCGGCGTTAGAAGAAGGCAATAGGCAATAGGCAATAGGCAACACATTCAGTTGGATCACGCGGAGGGCGAAAGGGTTCATGTAATCGAGCGTAATACGGAAAGAGCGTCTGCCTTGGGCTCTAACGAGGAGACAATTTTTATGAATATTACGAAAAAAAGCCCGAGCAGCGTGGTGGCTGACTCGGGCTTAGTGAGACAAGTTATGCGCGGAGGGTCAAGCCGCACTCAACCGGTTAACGCTCTCTAGTGGGACTTGCTGGTGAAGTCCAAGTACCATAGTCCATCATCCCATTCGAGTGCCACTTTGCGCCAGCCCAGTGGAACTTGAGGGTAGGGGTAGAATGGGCCGATGTAGGGCCAAGCCGATGGGCTATATTGCTTGGGATAAGTTACAGCGGCATAGTTTGGATAAGCCGCGTAGCTAGGCCAAGCGTAAGACGGCATATTGGGTTGGTCGTAACGAGGTGCACCAGCACCGTAAGTCGCTCCGCCTTGCATGGCTACTGGTTGGCCCGGTACACCACCCATTGTGCTGACCAGCCCTGTGGGGGCAAATGGCCGAGGCCCTGCTCCCTGACTCATGTTCATCATGGGCATGCCGGCGTTTTGCAGCGGTAGTGGTGAAGGTACATCACCAGCCGTCAGTGGCATCGGAATACCCGTTGAAGCTTGACGCACCCCTTCGCCTGCCACAGTGACGTCATCGATCACTCGATTGACTCCCCGTACATGGCGAGCTCTTTCGAGGACGTAGTCCTTCTGCTCTTGGCTGGCAACAATACCGCGCAGCCAGACGTCACCACCCACGGTGCTGACATCAAGTTCAAAGCCGCGGAGAACGCCGGCCCTCTTGCCCTCCTGAAGGGCGCCAACGACTGTGTCGGTGATGGCCAAATCGTTGCGCGTCGGTTGTGCGCTTTCGGTGGTCGTCGACGCGGGCACTACTTCGTTGTTAGACGAAGTGCGTGTGGTGGGCATCGCCATGGGTTTGGCGGTTTGACTTGCCACTGGCTTAGTCACTGGCTTTGCCACTGACTTAGTCACTGGCTTGGCTGCCGTCTGCTCGACAGTAGTGGCCACAGGCACTGCCGGTTGCACTTGGCTGCTCTTGCGAGCCGATGTAGTATGGCTCTTGACTTGCAAGTCGCTGACCAAGTCGACAGCCCCTTGAGCATTGAGAGCGGCCCCTTCGACCAGTTCCTGTTGAGCAGCGTTGGCAACGGTACCGGTGAGGTACACGACCCCCTGCTCGACTTTCAAGTCGATATCAAAACCCTTGAGACTGCCCGCAGCCTTATGTTGCTGCAGTTGTCCCATTACTGATTGAGCAATCTCACGGTCACCCCCCAATGCCAACGCGGGCATTGCGGCGGTGATGGATGCGATCACTGCACCAAAGAAAAATTTTCGCATTGGAAACCCTCCTACGAATCACTTGTCGAATATCCACCATCTGACATCCTGTGAGGTAGCTGCTAGCGGTGGCCGCGCCTGGCGAACAACGTTGCAACTACCCGCTAGAACGTTTTGCGGGAGATGTGTGGTGTGTCTCGAGTGCACCAGCGCAACCGCGACACGGAATCAGTCAACACTGCGTACGAGGGTGCAAACAGACGTGGAGCCCTACACGATG
>JBBQRC010000575.1:0-4225 GCA_038215215.1 Pirellulales bacterium | reverse complement strand
CTCCCCCGGTATTTCCGGGGGAGAGGGCTGGGGTGAGGGGGCCGAATCCCAAAGGAAGTCGACCCCCTCACCCTAACCCTCTCCCCTGAGTACAAGGGAGAGGGGACTCGCAAATTGCTTAACCCCGTGCCATTCGGACTCGAACTTTCTTAGGGAGTTTGAACAGTTCATCGCTCCATTCATGGCTGTGCCCCGGCTGCCGGTGCCCCGGCTGTCGTTTGCTTGCCGACACAACACGGCAGAGGTGTCTTCACAATGTCGTCGATATTTTTGGCCAAACCAATCGCTACCTCACCCGTTGACTGGGCCGCTGGTTGGTCATCACTCGCTTTTTCACTGTATGTTTTTTCACTGTGCAAATTCTCACCGTGCAAATTCTCACCGTGCAAACTTGCAACACGAATTTCGGCGAGTGACGACAGGTTGGCAAAGCCGCGTCCGGACGCGGTGTAACCGCCAGCGACGATCAACATGATGGCTGCAGCGAAAGGAATCGCCTGACGGAATTTGCCCGCCAGGAGACGGGTACCGGTAACCACACCCACCAGCGCGGGCACTGTCCCCAGCCAAAAGGCGACCATCACCACTGGACCCAATAACCAGTCGCCCGTTCCCGCGGCGACCAACGCAAACAAATACAGCCAGCCGCACGGTAAAAAAGCGGTCAGCAGTCCTGTCACCAGAGCTCGTAGTTGCATCGGAAGTGAGAAAACGAATGGCCGCAAACTCACCAAGACGCGGGTAATCGGCGAGGGTTTAAGCGGCGTAGCCACAGGCGACTTGGCGCTGATCGAACCCTGACGCCGCGCCCAAAACAATTGCGTTAATCGGACTCCGCCCACTACGATCATGATGCTGCCCACGATCCGCGCCGCCGCCAATTGCACACCCAGCACCTCGCCACCAAAATCTGCCAATTCACCGACCAGGCCCGCCAGCACGCCTGCCAGCGCGTACGTGACCAGTCGCCCAAGGTGATACAGCGTGGTCGCGCCTGCCAACCGTCTACGCGATTGCCGGCCATTGCCCGGACCGCGATCGGCCGCGCCACTGGCCCAAATGGCCAACGGACCGCACATGCCGACGCAGTGCATGCTCCCTAAGACACTAGCCGTAACCACGGCGCCCGCTAAGATCCACATGAAACAACTCTTATGTAAAGCAACTCTTAATCCGCTGCGAGATTTATCCGCTACTTGGCGTTCAATTCGTAAGTTTCGGTGGCCGTTCCATGAGCCCCTTCAATCTGCAGCGAGACTTGCCACAAGCCACTGCGTTCCAGACGCGACTCAGCGGCGTAAACACCCGCTTGAGTTTCCGTGAGACGCAGTCGCTCGACCACCGCGCCCCGTGCATGATGGTAAATGCTTGCACCTATATTCAAGCCCGAGACAGGCTGACCCGCCTTGTCCAAAAATTCGAAGGAAACGGTACGGCTACCCGCCGCGTCATCGCGAGCGCCGACGGTCGGATGAATTTGCCAACCAAGCTGCTGCGTTAACTGATGAGCGCGATGTGAGGCGTCCCAATTCAAGGCCGCCTGATGGTAGTTCGGTACAATCGCCATCGCAGGGTCACTCACGCTCAAGAAAATGGCGGTGATGCCCCCGGCAACCTGCAGACCTAACAGTCCCACAATCAGGCTAACCCAAAAATGGCGAGCCCGCCGCTCGGCCAGTTCCAATTCGTCGCGGTTCAAGGTCTTCGTGGTCATCGTTTCAGCACTCATTGTCGAGGTCCTAAGACGCGGAAATTCACTTCGTGGCGATGCGCGCTGTTGTCGACGACTTCCAAGCGGATCTCTTCATTGCCATCGCCAAACGTCAAGCTGGAAGGAAAGCGAACGCTCAACGGAACCAGCGAGGTCGCGCCGGGTGCTAAGTCGACGGAAGATACATCGATAATCTCTAACTGCGCCTCTGCAGGCTCGATAATGGTGAGCCCATAGTGCTGCGGCACGTCGGTGCGATTAACCAAGCGAAGGCTAAACGTGTTGGAGATTATGCCTCGGTCGATATTGGTAAAGGGAGCTCCCTTGCCGCGAATAATCCTCGCGTCAAAGCCATATTTGGTCGAAATCGCATAAACCAGCCCGCCGAGCACGCCCAGTAGCAGAATTGGGTAAATGATGGTTCTCGCCCGCAGCAGGCGGCGGGCTTTTTGGGCGAGCGAATCTTGTGAGGTGTAACGAATGAGGCCACGTGGCGTGCCTACTTTGTCCATCACATCGTCGCAAGCATCAATGCACTGCGTGCAGTTGATACATTCCATCTGCAAGCCATTACGGATATCAATGCCCGTCGGGCACACCACCACGCACTGATTGCAATCCACGCAATGTCCCGCGTTGCCACCGCTGTGATGCTTCCCCTTTTTCCGTGGCTCACCGCGCGTGTAGTCATAAGCCACAATCAACGATTGTTCGTCAAGCATCACCGACTGAAACCGCCCATAGGGACAGGCAATCAAGCAGGTTTGCTCGCGAAAGATCATGAAGTCGTACATCAACAAACCGGTCGTGACCGCCATTACCAAGAAGGCGGATGGATGCTCGTACGGGGTGCTGCGCATCCACACGGCCAATTTTTCGGGTCCAACGAAATAAGCTAGAAACGTGTGCGCGAGGAACATGACCAGTAACAAGTAGACCACAAAGCGGCCGATCCGCCGCGGCACCGACATGGCCTGCTTGGGCTGGCCACCTTTTCCCTTGGTCCCCTCAAACAACCGATCGATGGGCCTGAACAGGAACTCGATGTACACGGTTTGCGGACAGGCCCAACCACACCATGCTCGGCCGGTTACGGCCGTGATAAACACGATCGAAATGAAGGCGGTCAGCATGGCCAACGCCAACAAAAGCGTATCGGTAGGCAAAAAGGTATGACCGAGGAGCGTAAACTCCCGCGCGGCGATGTCGAGTCGAATCAGCGGTTTGCCCCAAATTTTCAGATGCGGCACCACCACAAACACGACCATCAACACATAAGCTACGAGGCGGCGGCGATGCCACCAGGTACCCTTGGAGAGCTTTGGTCGCAACCAGCGGCGACTGCCATCGCGCTCCATCGTACTAAGAACGTGTTCGGGCGATGGTAACAGTCCAGCGCTTTCAAACAACTCGTGACCCGGCTCTACCCGCGTGACCTGAAGGCTCTGTGACGAACAACCACGACAACCATTTGCACCTACAGTTTTGCAATCGCCAAACACGGGCAACGCAAGATCGGACATTATGTTTCTTTCTTCGATTCTGTCTTCTCAGCTTCGGCTGGCGGTTCTGGCCAAGCAGGAATTGCATTCCCTTCGGGACCTTTCGCTTCGCCGACCGGTGTCGTGCCACGCAATGAGGCTACATAAGCAGACACTAGCACGACTTCGTTGGGAACTAACCGCGTCGACCAGGCAGGCATCGCGCCATTGCCTGCCCCCTTGTTGATCACGCGGGCAATATCCTCAATTTTCGAAACATTCTTGTAAAAATCGTCCGTTAAGTTCGGCCCCACCTTGCCCTCGCCGCCACGACCATGGCAGCTTATGCAATTGGCCTTAAAAACGTTTGCACCCACTTTCAGCCAACTAGGTTTATGCGAATACAGCACGATTGTGTCGGCGTCCGGTTTGAGGTCGCCGATCTCGGCAAACTGCAACTTCATGTTGGCCGATAAGGCTGCGTCGTAGGTTTCGATAACCGATCGTCCGGGTGCACCGATATGAAAATACATCAGGTAAAACAGACTGAAGACAATCGAGCCCACAAACGTCCACTTCCACCAACCAGGTAGAGGATTGTCAAATTCTTGAATGCCGTCGTAGGCGTGATCGGTAAGCGAGTTCGATTCCATTAGCGGGGATCCTCCACCTTGTCGCTCAGGGGTATGGCAGAAAAGCGTTCGCTGGCCTGCTTGCTCAGGCGCAGCGCACTGAACAGCATCACTCCAAACGCAAACACGAATAAAACTAAAGCGGCTTCGGCGCAGTCCGAGTAATCGAGTGCGCTGACTAGGTCCTTGATCATGGCTTTTGTATCCTGAATATCAAAATTCTATGGCTGTATAGCTGAACCCGCGGCGGCGGCCGTCTGGTCGTTTGCAACCGCCTCTACTGTAGTAGCGGGAGAAAGTGTCGCAGCGGCCGCGGGGGGTGCTGCCTCAGCAGCCGGTGCGGCGGCCGCGGGAGCTTCGGCGGGCACAGGAGCTTCGCTCGCATTTGGCTTCTTGGATTC
>JBBQRC010000574.1:0-4237 GCA_038215215.1 Pirellulales bacterium | reverse complement strand
AACGCAGCGGTGGAATCGCACTTGGCGACCGACCGTAAGTCGAAGCAGAAGGATTTTGAGGGAGCATTCAACGCGGTTCGCAACAAATTGATGAAACAAGGAGTTGATGAGGACCTGTTTCCTCCAAAGCTTGTCGGATTTACACCGCTACAGTTTGGCATGGAGCGAATCGCGCGCAAGGGTATTGAACGTTGGGGATGGGAACTTGAACGTTACGAGCCCTTTGCTCTGTCGGTTTACGATGGTCGCACACCGCAATTGCGGTCGGTTAATGCGCCGCTGAAAGTACCAGCGGACAGACTGACGTCAGGGGACTTGGAGGCCTCGTGCATTCTGACTGGCGGCGATCCCTTTGCTTCAGGGGAACCGGTCAAGCCTGGGGCGCTGAGCGTTATTGCCAGCGTCAGCGACGCGGAGATTCCCGATACTTTGGCAGGCCGTCGCAGCGCCTTAGCAGACTGGATTACGCATCCTAACAATCCGTTGACGGCGCGAGTGATCGCCAATCGAATCTGGTTGTGGCATTTTAATGAACCCATCGCAGGCAACCCCAACAACTTTGGTTCAACGGGCAAATTGCCAACTCATCCAGAACTTCTCGACTGGTTAGCTCGTCAGTTCACTGCGCGCGGTTGGAAATTCAAGGAATTGCACCGAGCCATCATGAGCTCGGAGGTGTATGCGCGGAGTTGCGAGCATCCCGATTCCAAGCTGCTGCGTGAGCGCGATCCGTTGGGAACCAGCTACGCTACCTTTAAGCCGCGACATTTATCAGGTGAGGAATTACGCGATGCCATGCTGGCGGTATCCGGCGAATTGAATCGCAAGCTCGGCGGAATTCCTAATCGCCCTGAGATTAATGCCGAAGCTGCGATGCAACCGCGGCAAGTGATGGGGACCTTTGCGGCAGCCTGGGTGCCGAATCCGCAACCGCATCAGAGGCATCGCCGATCGATCTATGCGCTCAAATTACGCGGTTTAGTTGATCCACTACTGGAGGTATTTAACGCTCCGTCCGCGGATTTTTCGTGCGAACGGCGGACTACCTCCACGGTGACGCCGCAAGTTTTCAGTTTATTTAACGGTCGTGGAGCGCATGCGCGCGCGCTGGCACTCGCCAATCGCGTACTGCTTGAGCAAGCCGGAGAAGAACAAGCGGTTGCACGCTGTATTGAACTGGTGTTTGGGCGAGTGGCCACACCCAAAGAAAGTAGCTTGGCTCTAGCGCACTGGCGTGAGACATTGGCCAAGTCGGAGCGTCTACCTGCCACGGAACAACCGCCGCTGGAAGTGCGCCGCGAAGCGGTCGAGGAGAATACGGGCGAGAAGTTTTCATTTACGGAAAAGCTTTATGCCAACGCTGAATTTGTGGCGGATTTACAACCCGCGGAAGCGGATCGACGCACCCTCGCTTTGGCAGAACTTTGTTTAGTACTGCTGAATTCCAATGAATTCGTCTACGTCTATTGAATTGAAAAGTGAGTCCCCACATGCTCCATCGACGCGACTTGCTCTATTCGCTGGGAACGGGATTAGGAAGTGTAGCATTGACTGCGATGCTGGCGGGTGAAACCTGCAGTCAACAGCCGGACGGGCAACCGACAGCCAATCCACTAGCAGCCAAGCCACTGGCAGCCAAGCCACTGGCACCCAAGCCGGGGCATTTTCCTGCCAAAGCGAAGAACTGCATCTTCCTGATGATGGAGGGTGGTCCGTCGCATATCGATACGTTCGATCCGAAACCCAAACTGGCTCAGGTCCATTTGCAGGAGTTCACGCGCGAGGGGCAGCAAAAGTCAGCCATGGAGAGCGGCAAGCGGTACTACGTTCGCAGTCCCTTCAAGTTTCACAAGGTGGGTGAATCGGGTGCGGATATGTCGACGAATTGGGAGCATTTAGCGGGGGTCGCAGACGAGCTGTGCTTTTACCGCGGTTGCCAGGTCGATAGCGTTAATCATCCTACCGCCATGTACCAAATGAACTGTGGCAATCGTTTTGGTGGCGATCCTGGAATGGGGGCTTGGGTGACCTATGGATTGGGCTCGATCAATCAGGATTTGCCTGGCTTTATCGTGTTACCCGAGGTTAGTTATCCACAAGGCGGTGCGGCCAACTGGAGCAATGGTTACCTGCCCGCAGATTTTCAAGGGACGCCCCTGAGGGCCAAGGGGTCCCCGATTCTCGACCTGCAACCGGCCAACGGTACATCGCTCGACCAGCAGCAAGCCAACCTCGGACTGCTGGCACAACTCAACGCACTGCATCACGCGCAACATCCCTGGCACACTGAACTCTCCACTCGGATGGACAATTACGAACTCGCGTTTCGCATGCAATCGGAGATCCCCGATGTGCTAGACATCTCGACTGAAGATGCGCGCACGCATGAGCTTTATGGAATTGGCAACGATGCGACGGATGCTTTCGGTCGCAAATGCCTGTTGGCGCGCAAGCTGGTGGAGAAAGGGGTTCGCTTCGTGCAACTGTTTAATGGTACTTGGGATAGTCACGATTACATTGAAAGGGCCCACGCGAATTTGATACGCGGAGTAGACCAGCCGATTGCCGCGTTGATCACCGATCTTAAACAGCGTGGGCTACTCGAGAGCACCTTGATCGTCTGGTGCGGTGAATTTGGTCGCACGCCGGATAATGGGGTGCGTGGTGGAACTGCCTACGGTCGCGATCACAATCCCAACGCCATGAGCATTTGGCTGGCGGGCGGTGGCGTTAAGGCTGGCTCTACCATCGGAGCCACCGACGAACTGGGTATGACTGCGGTAGAAACAGTCCACCCGGTGCGCGATTTGCACGTCACCTTACTCAAACTTCTCGGACTGGACGATAACAAGCTAACTTATTACCATGCGGGACGGTTTAAACAGTTGAGCCAGTTTGGCGGTCGTGTCATCAATGACTTAATCGGCTAGGATTGGTCCAGATTAGATTTTGGGATTCGCTTGTGTTGTGTGGCACTGGCTTGCCAGTGGTTATTGATACTTAGCAGCTTGCTTGGCGATTAGCCAGTTGTCAGATTTAGTAAGGAAAACCCCTGCGTCCGTTGACATGGTAGCTGTCGTGAAAACTCGTCTGTCACAAAGCGCCCGTGCGCGGAACACTTACAATTGAATGGCGGTTTGGTGCATGAGTTGGCTAACGATTGGAATACTCCTGATCGGGTTTATCATGCTAGTTGTGGGTGGCGAGATGCTTGTCCGCGGTGCGACCGCGCTGGCAGCGATCGCTGGCATCACGCCCCTGGTGATCGGACTGACGGTTGTATCTTTCGGCACTAGTGCCCCAGAACTCGCAGTCAGCGTCCAGGCGGGTCTGGCTGGCAATCCGGATATCGCGGTCAGCAACATCGTAGGTTCAAATATTTTCAACACGTTGTTCATTATCGGCCTCTGCGCCCTCGTCTCGCCGTTGATCGTCTCAGTCCAGATTGTCCGCCGCGAGATTCCTATAATGATCGGTGTCTCGCTGCTCTTTCTGCTCATGGCGCAAGATGGACGAATTGGCCCCATTGAGGGTTTGCTGCTGACGCTTGGGATAATCGGTTACACTTCTTGGTTAGTGATCAGCAGTCGTCGCGAGACAGCCGCGGCTCGGACGGAATACGCCCAGGCATACGGCGGAGACACTTTGAAACAACCACGAGGATTTTCTAAATTGCTGCTCAGTCTTGTGCTGGTCGTAGTGGGACTGATCATATTAGTCGTGGGAGCACGCCTCATGGTCCAGGGGGCCTCAACCCTGGCTCGAGCTTTGGGTGTCAGCGACGTCATCATCGGCTTAACGATCGTTTCCATTGGTACATCACTCCCCGAAGTCGTTGCTTCGTTCATCGCAACAATCAAGGGCGAACGCGACATTGCGATTGGCAACGTGATCGGCTCCAATATTTTCAACATATTGTCGATTCTGGGTATCTCCTCTATGGTTACACCCGGCGGCCTGGCCGTGGCCGAGTCGATCCGCGAATTCGACCTGCCCATTATGGTCTTAGTAGCCCTTATCTGCTTGCCAGTTTTTTGCACGGGCATGTTGATTGACCGCTGGAGAGGTGGCCTACTTCTTGCCTATTACTTTGCCTACACGATCTATTTGATCTTGGACGAGACCGAACACGCAGCGCTCCCTTCCTACTACTGGGCGCTAGGCTACGTGGTGATACCAATCACCCTCATCACCCTCGCAATCTTTAGTGCGCGCGACTTGTGGAAACTAGCCAGGG
>JBBQRC010000573.1:0-4237 GCA_038215215.1 Pirellulales bacterium | reverse complement strand
TTACTCTCCACAACTAACCGCAGTCGCTTGTCGCCGTCCACGGGCAATGACAGCGTCCGTGGTTGATGCGTGGCATCAAATACGTGCTCCCATAATACCGTGTTTTCCAACATCACCGCCGCGCGACACGCCGCAAATTGGTGACCGTCCGGATTGAGTTCCACCGAGCCAACCAATTTGGAGAACCCGGCTGGGACTCGGTAGGTGACTGTCCCCGATCCCACAAATTCAATGCCAGGCCCCGTCAAATTCGCTGACGTGATGGCGGGTAAACTTCGCGGGCCAAACAAATCGGCGGCCGCGGGCAATTCAATTCCCAAATCTAGCCGCGGGCTGCTACTCCGCTCGAGCGGTTCCAGTTCAGCCAAGTAACGCATATTTCCGAACGAAAAGTCAATCTCTTTGAGATCGGCCGTGGTCAATTCAACGATCGCACCCGACTGCAACGTCAGCTTGCAAGCCGAGCCGTTCTCCGACAACTCAACCGTGGAGGCCACCCAGCGGTTATCGTGAACATCGCGAACTACGGCGGTTAACTTGCCGGGTAGCGTCGTTTCCGTAGAAAAATACTTGAGCCCCGCAATCTTGATGCGCGGCGCTTCGATCGTCTGCCCATCAAAATCGAAAACGACCGTCTCGGGCGTGACCTTCGAGATCACTCCTTCGATTTTGTCGAGTGCTTCGTCGGATCTGGCTAACACAATGATGTCGGCCGTGTTTGAGGCATCGATCAGTGCTATCCACTGCTTTTGAAGCTGCGGGTTGAGTCGCCGAAGTAAACAGGAATCCACCTGCTTGGTGCGAAACGCGAAACTGCGTCCAGCACTCACTAGGGTAACCGTGCTGGCATCACTGGCAATTTCACGGCCGCTGATGCGACTTCCGTCGCGGAGCACGACCTCAACCGGCTGACTGTCGAGGTCAACGGATGACACCGCATTTTTGAAAACCAGCCGCAGCAAGTTACCAAGAGGTATTTCGCGCAACACTCCGCCTTGCTGCACTCGTATTTCCGCAGCCGAAATGCTCACTAGTTCCGCTGGATAGGGGGCGGATTGAGTTTCGGTGACTTCGACAGACGGGAGCACGGCGATACAAAATAAAGCCGCTGAATGGATGAATGCCGCCACCATAAATTTGCCTTCAAAGCTGCCAACGGTACTGCCCGTGAACCCCCCACGCCGTGAACTCTAGTCCTCACGCCCGAATTTTAGCGGAACGGCGCGAGCCGTCCGGTTTGTGTTTCGAATCAACTCATCGGATTGTTTGCGCAATTCCGCTAAAATAGGGTTCACGGCGTAGCGCGAACCCCAGCCTGCCAACGGTTGTCGTGTTTATTGACACTCTCTGACGACCTTCCGGCCCACAGGGCATACGCGGTATATTATACGGGTCATCTTAGCCGTTTCGCGCGAGGCTCGCGACGATTGTCGGCTGGATCAACAAAAAGTCGCGGGGACGTGTTGCCAAGACGCAGGGAAATTGGTTAGATATAGCTCTGAATTGGCACTGCCCCACATCAACGGGCCGCTGCTTAATTCGACCAGGAGAGGTGGCTGAGTGGTCGAAAGCACTTCATTGCTAATGAAGCGAACGGGTCAAACTGTTCCGCAGGTTCAAATCCTGTCCTCTCCGCTCATTTTTTACGCCGTCGAGTCATGCTGATGGTCTACTCGGGAGATCTAAAGCCCGCCGGTGATCTGAAAGAAGCCGCATCGACGCGGAGTTCGGCGGCAAGCCAGCCAGCCAGCCTGCCAAGCAGAGCCTGCAATTTATTGGCTTGTCAGGCAGAAGCCTGATAACCAGTAAGCAGCGAGAAGTGTCACAATTTCTCTTCTTTTCGGCCAACGCGAAAACAAAGTTGGCCTTCTGTCCTTGGCTGACGGTGTCCAAGCAGCTTGTTAACTTTCTGTTTGAAAGTCGCGTAAAAAGCCAAGTGTCTGTCGAGCGAATGGCCTAATTCGCCGATTAAGTATCGCTCCCGATACGCGCGCTTCCCGATTACTGCAACAATAAAGCTTCTGCTCCAACGGTCGGCTACCCGAGGCGATGAACGCTGGCGTGCCGGTCGGGTGGAGTAAGCGTTACAATGCTCTGCGCGTTATCAAATCGTTCTCGGGCGAACGCATATCCCATACACCCTCCACGCAGGTGCCTTATGAAGTGCCAGCATTGTGAAAAACCGGCGACTTTTCACATCACTGAACTGACCGACCCAAGTGGCCCGGTGATCGTGCATCTGTGTGAAGATCATGCGCGGGTTTACTTGTCACAAGAAACTCCACCCAACTCACCGTCAAATGCGTTGGCTGGTATGCTCGCCAAGCAGCTCAAGTTGGAACAGACAGCCGAAAATCTCGCCAAACTCGACAAGAAAACCTGCCCAGTTTGTGGTATCAACTTTGCCGAGTTTCGCCAAGCGGGGCGCTTGGGCTGCCCCTATGACTACGTATTTTTTCAAACCGACTTGGAACTGCTCCTGCTCAACATCCACGGAGCCAAACAGCATCGGGGAAAGCGCCCGACGCGACGCCACGGATCCCCTGATCGCCAACATCAACTCATTCAAATGCGTCGCGAAATGCAGGCTGCCATTCACAAGGAAGATTACGAACGCGCAGGGAAACTGCGTGATACGATTAAGGGATTGGAGCAGGACGGCGAAACCGAAAGCCCCCCCGATACCGCTGAATCAACTTGATTGGCAAGTCATCCTTCCTAAGTTTCCGCTCAACGACAGCTAACCTATTTCGAAAACTGGACACCGTGAAACTGGAAGAACTAACGGAAAAATGCGGTGAGTGGTTGCGGGGTTCTGGCCCCCAATCGGACATCGTCATTAGTAGTCGCATCCGACTGGCTCGGAATTTGGCGGAATTCCCATTTGTACGTCGCGCCGGAGCTGAAGAGCGAGCGGCCATCGTCAAACTGGTGCGTCAGAAAATCGAAGCGGTGGAACAGTGGGAAGATGTGCTCTACCTGGACGTCGAACGATTGGACGAAGTCGATCGCCAATTCCTCGTGGAACGCCAGTTGATGAGTCGCGAGCTAGCCGATGGAGAGGGTGCCCGCGGTGTCGCGATCGATCTAAACGAACAATTTAGCGTCATGGTGAACGAAGAGGATCACCTCCGCATCCAGGTCATGTGCAGCGGGCTTGATGTCCAGACCGCCTGGGACCGGATTACACTGATCGACGATTTACTGGAGAAGCGCCTTACCTACGCCTTCCACGAAACGCTCGGTTACCTGACCGCTTGCCCCACCAACGTCGGCACTGGACTGCGCGTCAGCGTCATGTTGCACTTGCCCGCGCTGGTGATCACGCGCGAGATCGAAAAAGTCTTTCGCAGTTTGCAGAAAATCAACGTTGCTGTGCGTGGATTATATGGCGAAGGCTCTCAGTTTATGGGGGATTTTTACCAAGTTAGCAATCAAATCACGCTGGGGCGGACCGAGCAGGAACTGGTTTCAACAGTTAACGAAGTCGTGCCGCGGATTATCGAGTACGAACGTCGGGCGCGTGAGTTCTTGCTCCACGAGAGTGAGCAAGATCTACATGACGATGTCAGTCGCGCCTTCGGAATCTTGTGCACCGCCAAGAAAATTAGTAGCGAAGAGACCCTACACTATCTCTCCAAAGTGCGTATGGGTGTCAACCTTGGACTGATCAAAAATGTCGACATGGGGACGATCAATAAGCTGTTCGTACACACCCAGCCAGCGCACCTACAGAAACTGCGTGGGCAACACCTGTCCGTGACCGATCGCAACATTGAACGCGCCAGCTACCTGCAACAACACTTGGTCCCCAAGGGTTGAACCGCGGCACTCAGGGTTGGATTGGTAGGCTAAACTCGGGAGTCAGGGCATGCCGAAAAAATATCGCGTTGGCATTATCGGTCGCACCGGCAAGGGCAATTACGGACACGACGTCGACGGTGCGTTAACCCACGTCCCAGCCGTCGAAATAGCGGCCGTTGCCGATGAGGACGAGGCAGGCCGACGAGCAACTCAACAGAAAACCGGCGCCAAAACTGTCTACTCCGACTACCGGCAGATGCTGACGCGCGAAAAACTGGACATCGTGGCCATCTGTCCGCGGTGGATCGATCAGCATCAATCGATGTTACTGGCCGCTGCAGAGGCCGGCTGCCACGTGTACATGGAAAAGCCATTCTGCCGGACATTGGCCGAATGCGACGAAGTGATTCACCAGTTTGAGATGCGACACTTG
>JBBQRC010000572.1:0-4239 GCA_038215215.1 Pirellulales bacterium | reverse complement strand
TACGGTGAATCAAGCGAGCGACGTAATCACCAAAGCTGGCGAAACCATCCAGACGCTGGCCAGTACCGTCGCACAGTCGGCGCAAGCGGCTGCACAGATTTCCGCCGCAGCCAGCCAACAAGCTGCCGGTGTGAGTCAGTTGAACCAAGGAATCCGCAGCATCGATACTGTTACCAAACAGAGCGTCGAGGCGATCCAGCAAATTGAAGAAGCCGCTCGCATTTTAAACGAATTGAGCCACGAGCTCGCTTCATTAACAGAAGCATAAGCATCGGCCCAAAAAATACTGTCGTAGCGGAACTCGCCAAGAGTTTCGACCAAAGTATACTGTCGAAAGTCTCGGCGACTTCCGCTACCTTCAACGCGAGAGACGGACATGAATGAGTTAGAGCTCGCCAAACAATTGATGTTGATTTTCCTCGAGGAACTGCATGAAAAATCCGATGTCATGGGTCGCGAATTACTAGCCATGGAAAACGGCCTGTCCGACAGCGAACGTGCCGAGTCCTGGGCGAACGTGTTTCGCGCTGCGCATACTATTAAGGGTGCTGCTTCCGTGGTGAATGTTGAACCCATCCGAGCCGTTTGCCATAGCATGGAAGATATTTTTGGGTATTACCGCGATCATCAACAGCCGATGGCCGAGGATTTGACATCCTTGATGTTGCAAACAGTCGATGCGATCGAGGAACATGCCAAGCACCTCGAATCGAACGAAGAACCAAGCCAGGGAGCTTTAACGCAACTAGTCCCAATGCTGGAAAAACTGGCCGCCGAACATATTTCTCGAGCAGAGGCTCCAGCGTCCCCAGTTGCTCAGACGGCCAGCGACCATGAATCTCAGGTCGTCGCGGACCACGCACAACCCGGCGCAACTTCGGTGACCAAGAGAGACTCCCCAGGGACGAGTGCCAAAGACTCCGGTCATCTGAATGCTATGGACGGCATTTTACAGGCCATCACCGGTGAAGTGTTGGCACTGGAACTGTGCAACGACGAACACAAACGTGGCGAGATTCTGAGCAAATTGACGAATGCCAGCAGTGGCTTGATCGACGTATCGATCGACGCGGACGATCCGATCTTGGCCTTGGGCTGCGAGCAATTGACAGACTTGCTGTCCGAATTGCCGGCTGACAATTCGCCAGTGAAACCAAAAACCATCTCGCGGATACTCGAAGCCGCGAACTTGATCGTTGATGCGAGTCAGCGATTGCGGCGCGGCGAATCGCTGCATGACGCCCCTCTTCAGCGATTGCTGCGCAAGGCTGGACAATTGCGCCCAGCAGCGGCGACCAATTCGGTACTTATTCCCACCGAGAGCAGTATTTCCCTAGAGACCAATGTTCCCCCGAAGACCAGTGTTGCCACCGCGCCTGAGATCGGCGTCGAAACGCATGCTGCAGTAGGAGTATCAGCCACCGTCCAATCGCCGCAGATCGAAAAACCGTCTCTGTCCCCAGCGACGAAGCCAACGACTGCTACGCCGACCCCAGGTGACAAGGGAGCGTCGATTCGTGTTTCCGCGAAGAAGTTGGACGCACTGCTTGCGCATAGTGGCGAATTGTTGGTTGCGAGAGGGAGGTTTGCCTTTCGGGCTCGTGAGGTGGCCGAAGTGTGCGAATTCGCAACCGGTCTGCGAAAGTATTGGCGCGATGCGCGAACGTCGTTGCGGCATCTTATTAATAATGTTGGCCACAGCCACTTAGCAGATAACCAGCGTCAACGAATGACCGGCGTGGTGGCGCAGGTGGGTGAGCGAATCGCGCATTTGAATGAAAAACTCGACGCGCTTTCGGTCGCCTTGGAATCCGACAACCGCTTGCTCGGACAAACTTGCAGCATATTAGACGACGAAGTGTACCATGCGCGCATGCTTCCCTTTGCGGATGCCTGCGGCGCGCTTAAACGGGCCGCGCGTGACGTTGCATCGTCTTCACAGAAAAAGGTAACTTTGAATATCGTGGGTGGAGAAGTCGAGGTGGATCGTTCGGTGCTCGAAGGATTGAAAGACCCTTTGCTGCATTTGGTCCGTAACGCGGTCGATCATGGTGTGGAAACGGCCGAAGAACGTCGCTGTGTCGGCAAACCAGCGGAAGCCACCATCACGGTTTCAGCCGCGTTGCGTGGAGATCGAGTCGAGGTCCGGGTCACGGACGATGGCTGCGGTTTGGATTTGGAACGCATTGCCGCGATCGCTCGGAAACGCGGCCTCGAAGTCCCCGAAGATCCGCAAGAACTGGCGCGGCTCATTTTTGCATCGGGTTTCTCTACAGCCAAATTGATCACCAATGTTTCTGGGCGCGGTGTCGGCTTGGATATCGTCAAGAGTCAAGTCGAATCGCTGCATGGAACCGTTGATGTTTCGTTTGATCGGAATGGCACCCAGTTTACCTTGATGGTTCCCCTGACTCTTACGACCATTCGGGCACTACTGGTCGCCGTAGAGGGGCAAACCTACGCGATTCCCACGAGTTCGATTGAGCGACTGTGCCGTTTTGGAGTCAATGATGTACGCCCATCGGCTGGCCGAGACTGCTTGCGATTGCAGTCGGCACCCGTCGCCCTCGTCTACCTGGCTCACACTCTCGGTCTAAAGTCCAGTGCCCGCTATTCCAGCGCGACGGGAAAAGGAATTGCAGTGGTTGCTAAGACAAATGACCAACGCGTCGCCCTAGTTGTAGATGAAGTTTTTTCCGAGCAAGAAGTGCTTGTTAAGAGTCTAGGAGGACGAATTCGCCGTATGCGACACTTCACGGGCTGTACGCTGTTGCCTACCGGAAAAATTGCTCTGGTCCTTAACTCGGCCAATATCGTCCGCAGCGCTCTGGGCCTCAAATCTGTTCAGGCCAACCTACCTGTGGCAACTCGAGAACTCGCTCCTCCTAAACGAGTCTTGCTGGCCGATGATTCCGTCACGACGCGAACGCTCTTAAAGAATATTTTGGAATCAGCGGGCTACGATGTCGCGGCGGTGGTCGACGGCCAACATGCTTTTGAGTTGGCATCGCAACAAATGTTCGACATTGTTGTTAGCGACGTCGACATGCCGCGCATGACTGGCTTCCAGTTGACATCAGAGTTGCGAAAATTCAATGCCACCCATGAATTGCCTGTGGTCTTAGTGACCGCCCGCGGTACCGACAATGACAAAGAGCAGGGTGTCCGCGCCGGGGCCAATGCGTATATCGTGAAAGGAAGCTTCGATCAACAGGAACTACTCGATACGGTAGCCCAGTTGGTTTAAGGATGCTCGATGCCAACTATCTTAATCGTTGATGATTCTTCAACTGCCCGCCAGATGATGAGCGCTTTGTTTGCGTCCGATCCCGCATTGAAGGTTATCGGGTTGGCGAGCAATGGGAGGCAAGCAATCGAGTTAGCTAAGAAATTGTGTCCGGATGTTATCACGATGGACATCAACATGCCCATCATGAATGGTTTCGAAGCGACGGCCGAAATCATGATTGAGGCACCGACGCGGATTGTCATAGTTTCCGCCAGTGCTCGGATAACCGAAGTGGATACGGCGATGCAGGCGCTACGCGCCGGGGCGCTGACGGTGCTTGAGAAACCGGTTGGCCCGCAAGCTCCGGACTATCAGGCAAAGGCACAACAGATTATCAAAATGGTCAAGGCAATGTCGGATGTCGTTGTCGTCCGCCGCAGACGTGCAACGACACATTCGCCAAACTCTGCCGTTCTGACGCCGCGACCCGCTGGTGTCACCAAAACCGCGCGCCCCAAAGCAGTTGCGATAGTTGCATCGACGGGTGGCCCGCCAGCGCTGGCGATACTACTCGGTGGACTACCCGCCAACTTTTGCCTCCCCATACTTATCGTGCAGCATATTGTTCCGAGCTTCATTGACGGCTTTGCGCGTTGGCTTAACAGCATCACTGCGTTGCATGTCAAGCTGGCGACTGATCATGAACGGCTGGCACCAGCCACGGTCTACATAGCGCCTCCTGACCGCCATTTGGGCGTATCGAATGCGGGTCGCATTCGCCTATCCGACGCGCCGCCCATGGACGGATTTCGCCCAGCCGGTACCTATTTATTCCAATCGGTTTGTGCCGCCTATCAATCCGAAGTGGTCGCAGTCATCCTGACCGGGATGGGCAGCGATGGCCTGGCCGGCTGCCGCGCGGTCTCCGCCGCGGGCGGCGCGGTGCTGGCGCAGGATGAGGCCAGTTCGGTCGTCTGGGGGATGCCAGGTGCCGTGGCGAAAGCGGGCAT
>JBBQRC010000571.1:0-4257 GCA_038215215.1 Pirellulales bacterium | reverse complement strand
CAATGCCCGTGGTCTGCCAAACGGCTTCGTAGGTCAAGGTGCCACTGCGGCTAATGATCCCCACTTTGCCAGGCTGGTGAATGTAACCTGGCATGATGCCGATCTTGCATTCTCCCGGGGTGATCAGTCCGGGGCAGTTCGGGCCGATGAGCACTGAGCCACTTCGGCGAACACGCTGGTAAACTTCGACCATATCCAGGACCGGCACACCTTCGGTGATGGCCGCAATAACTTTGATACCCGCATCAATCGCTTCTTTTATAGCGTCGGCGGCAAACGGAGGTGGTACGAAGATCATGGTGGCGTTAGCACCGGTTTCTTTCACGGCTTCTTCTACGGTATCAAAGACCGGAATGCCATCGACATTAGAACCCGCTTTTCCGGGCGTGACACCGCCGACCATATTTGTACCGTAGGCTGCACATCCACGCGTGTGAAACATGCCCGCGTTACCGGTGATGCCCTGACACAGAACTCGAGTCTCTTTGTTGATCAGAATGCTCATAATTATATTGTATTGCGGCTGGCTTGGCGAAATGTTTGAGGCGTTGAATAATCGCGATTGAGATAGCGATTGGATACTTTGCAGTTGGATACCTAGGCGTTGGCCACTGCTTTGACAATTTTCTGAGCAGCATCGGTCAGGTCATCAGCCGCGATAATTGCCAGGCCGCTGTCGGCAAGCATTTTCTTACCTTCGACGACTTCGGTTCCTTCGAGTCGTACGACGAGCGGAATGGTGATGCCCACTTGCTTGGAGGCTTCGATGAGTGCGGTGGCAATCGTAGTGCAGCGAGCGATGCCGCCGAAAATATTAACTAGAATCCCTTTGACATTGGGATCCGAAAGAATGATCCGCATTGCCTCGACCACTTGTTCGGTGGATGCACCACCGCCCACGTCAAGAAAATTCGCCGGCTGTCCGCCGTGATATTTGATGATGTCCATGGTCGACATTGCCAGGCCGGCGCCGTTCACCAGACAGCCAATGGTGCCATCGAGCTTGACGTAGGATAAGCCCGCATTGCTGGCCCGCACTTCGGCCGGTTCCTCTTCGTTCAGATCTCGCAATTCCTTGATCGCTTCGTGGCGGAACAGGGCGTTGTCGTCAAAGGTGATTTTGGCGTCGAGCGCTATCATTTGACCGTCTTGGGTGATGACTAAAGGATTGATCTCCGCCATCGTGCAGTCGAAATCGACATAGAACTTGCAGATTTGCTTCATGAATTTGTCAGCACTACGGGCAGTCGCTCCCTGTATCCCCAGTTTCTTGCAGAGCTTGCGGACCTGAAAGCTCTCAAGCCCAAGGGCAGGATGGAAGTGCTCACGAAAAATCTTTTCAGGGCTCTCCTCGGCGACCTTTTCGATTTCGACGCCACCTTCACTGCTGACCATCAACACGGGCATCGCAGCCTCGCGATCCAGCACAATACCGAGGTAAAGTTCGCGGGCGATATCGCAACCGGCTTCTACGAAGACTTGGTTCACCACGCTCCCTTCACTGCCAGTCTGGATCGTGACGAGCTTATTACCGAGCAAATTCTTGGCCACTTGCGCAGCCTCATCGGCGGATCGTACCAATTGAACGCCGCGCTGCGCAGCATTGCCTATCACGGTCCCTTTGCCGCGACCGCCCGCGTGAATCTGAGCCTTGACCACGGCTAGTGATTTGCCAAGCGTTTTGAAGGCATCTGCGGCTTCCTGCGCTGTGCGAGCCACATGGCCCTCCAAAACAGGGACAGCAGCGTGGCGAAACAGCTCTTTCGCTTGGTACTCGTGGATCTTCATCGCGGCCTACAATTCGACGGGTAGAGTTCGAATCGCCAAGAGTGGCGGTTAGTGAGGCCGCGATTATAAGGGGCGCGAGGCGCATTAAAAAGTGCCCTGAATTCGGTCGGACTGCGCCGCATGGGCGAAGCGTCGCGATACATCGCAGCCGCTAGTCTTGGCACTGCAGATTATCGATGCCCAGCTTCTTCATTTTCTTGTAAAGGGTCGTCCGATTGATCCCCAACTGGTCGGCGGTGAGATTTCGACTGAAGCTGTTGGCGCGGAGGACATCCATAATGATTTGTCGCTCGGGTCCCTCGAGCGCATCGCGCAGCGACTGACCACGACTGAGCGTCGTTGACACCCGGCCGGCACTAAAGTTGCGCAGCACCGAGGGGGGTAACAAGTCAATCTCAAGCAGCGGCGATTTGGTAAGCAAGACAGCTCGCTGCACCACGTTTTCGAGCTCGCGAATGTTTCCAGGCCAACCATAAGCCAGCATGGCATCCACAGCAGACGCCGAAAAACCTTCCACTTCCTTGGCCACATCTTGAAGCGTTTTTTGCAAGAAGTGCTCAATCAGCACAGGAATATCTGAGGGGCGCTCTCGCAGCGAAGGTAACTCCAGATGGATCACATTAATGCGATAAAACAAATCCTGGCGAAAACGCCCTTCGTCTACCGCCTTCTGCAAATCCTCATTGGTCGCCAGGACGACGCGTGTATCGACCGAAATCGTGTCAACGCCACCTACCGGTTCGAATTCAAACTCCTGCAACACGCGCAGCAATTTGATCTGTAACGCAGTCGAGGCAGTGCCAATTTCATCCAGGAAAATCGTGCCGGTATCAGCATGCTGAAACTTGCCGACCTTGGCATGATTGGCGCCCGTGAAGGAACCAGCCACATGGCCAAATAGTTCACTTTCTAGCAGATTGTCAGGCAAGGCGCCGCAGGCAACTTCCACAAACGGATTTTTCTGACGGCGACTGCGACGATGTATGGCCCGGGCGATCATCGACTTACCGGTACCATTTTCACCTGTAATTAATATTGTTGCACGCGTGTCCGCGACACTGTCAATGACGTCAAAGATGCGTAACATCCGCGGATCATGGCTTAAGATGTTCTCCAGGCCGGCACGACGATCCAGCTCTTTTTTCAAACGACGATTTTCTTCAGCGATGCGATTTTGCGAGAGCGCCCGATTCACCGTCGTTAAGAGCTCTTGATCGATAATTGGCTTGGTCAACATATCGAAGGCACCAGCCGCGACTGCCTCGGAACCTGAGTCCGGTCCCGCATAGCCAGTCATCATCACCACCGGGAGCTCACGGTGATGCTGTTTGCACCAACTCAGAAAGGCAAAGCCATCCTCGCCCTCCAGCACGACGTCCACCAAACAAATATCGAACGCATCGGACTTCAGCCGCTGCTGCGCCTGGGCGACCGTACTAGCGCTGGACACAACAAAACCTTGCTCCGCTAACCAACTGGCCATCGAGTCCAGTAGCCAGCGATCATCATCTAACAGAAGCAGTTTTGTGCGTTGCATATTCGAGTAGATCTTCTGATATACTGTCTCGCCAGACCAAGCGGAAACAGAAACGGGATCGGTAAAGGCGAAGCGATGTTGAATATCTAGGTTGCTTTTGGGCATCATGCAAACAAAACGTTGTTTTTTCGCGATACCCCAACGCCTCGAAAATACTAGATCACACACAGCTTCGGTAAGTTGCTGCCCGACCCAGCAAAATCACTCACCGAACCTGGAAACTGGGGGAAAATGTGGGGAACTGGGGGAAACTGGCGGAAATCGGCAGGTTCTGGCTGCATCGCATCTGGACAAATCTGGACACTCGTAATAGCTTGCAAATCTCCGCGCCAAGGCCCGCTTTATCAGCCTTCGGGTCACTGAAACTGATCAGAAAGAGGTTGCGTCTTCCGCTACACTTGTTTTCTGATAAGCGCATTGGAGAAAAAATCCTGTGCACCGTCTGTGGTGAACTATAATGCGGTTGGAGGGTTTGCTCGCATGGCAACCCTACTTATGGGGCAATGAATTTAAGGGGCAAAGTCTTGACAATTAGACTGCTTGTAGCAGACGACCACGAGGTCGTGCGAAGTGGGATTGGGACGCTACTTGAGGGTAGCGACGTAGAAATCGTCGGTCTCGCGGGTACCGTCGAAGAAACTGTCACGTTGACGCGGCAGGTAACGCCCGACGTGATTTTGTTGGATGTTCGCATGGGTGAAGAAGATGGTCTGATCGCGTTGGAGCAAATTCGCTGTGAACAGCCGGAAATGCCAGTTATCATGATCTCGACCTACGACAATCCGACGTATGTGGCCCGGGCCATAGCGCTTGGAGCGCACGACTATATCCTAAAGGATTCGTCGCGCATCGAAGTACTAGAAGCGGTGCGGAGAGCCGCTGGCAAGGAACATCCGTCAGACTCGAGTATCTTGCGGCGCGTTCAGGCCACC
>JBBQRC010000570.1:0-4259 GCA_038215215.1 Pirellulales bacterium | reverse complement strand
CTGGGAGGGAAATTTTCCAGATCGATCGCCGAATTTGCCTGGCGTGAAACGAAATTGCGGTGTGAAGCGAGTTAGAGAACTGCTAAACAAACATTGTTAATGCGGAGTGGGCGAAGTCGCCTATTCCGGACCTGCGACCAGCGGAGCTCAACTTGACGAAATCCGCCGTTTCTGGCTGTGCGGCGAGCCGCTCTGGTGGTGAACTATGGTGAAGCTGGTTACGCTAATAGACGGCGTCCTTCACACTCAAATCCAATACAATTAACTGGTCAGAATGCCAACGGAACCCTCTTCAACCGAATCCAAACCAGTCAACCGATATCCGGGCTTTAGTCCACGGTTTTGGCACGGCATGCGAATGGTGCACTGGTGGCATTTGCTGGCAAGAAATGGCTTCCGAGTTTCTCCGAGCCGGCTGCATATTGCGGTGGGTGTATCGTTTTTCACGCCCTTTAATGACGTGCTAGCGGCTGTGCAAGCGATCCTGTATGGTCGAAAAATTTCGCAGTCGAAAACCGAAGAAGATCCTATTTTTATCTTGGGACATTGGCGTAGCGGTACGACTCTATTGCACGAACTGATGGTGGCGGATACTCGGTTCGCCTCGCCGACGACCTACCAATGTTTCGCACCATGGCACTTTTTGATTAGCGAGTGGGCCTTCGTTCGTTTTGGAAATTTTCTGATTCCCAAAAAGCGGCCGATGGACGAAATGGAAGCCGGCTGGCAATTGCCTCAGGAGGATGAGTTTGCGTTAATGAATCTTGGCGTTCCGACTCCCTACCTGCGAATCGCCTTTCCACACGCTACGCCGCCAGCTCTTGAGTTTCTTGACATGCAAGTTGACGAGCAACAACTGAAGCACTGGCGCGATAATTTCAGTTGGTTCATCCGGGCCCTGACCGTGCGGCACGCGCACAAACGCTTGATATTAAAAAGTCCCCCGCACACCGGGCGTGTGGCTGAGTTGTTGAAACTGTTTCCGCGCGCCAAATTCGTCCACTTGACGCGTGACCCACGCAAACTGTTTTACTCCACACTGAGGCTCTGGCAATCGCTGGATGAAGTTCAAGCTCTACAGAATCCGGTCAGCCAAACAGAACTGCGCGAATACGTATGGACTTGCCTGACGCGTATGTATGAGGCCTTTGAAGCGCAACGGACACTCATCCCAGAGGGGCAATTGGTCGACCTCAGATATGAAGATTTGGTAGCCGATCCACTGGCTAGCCTCGAACTCATTTACAGCGAATTGAACCTGGGTGGCTTCGAGTCCTTGAAGCCGCAACTCGCCCAACGACTGGCTGGTCATAAAGAGTATCGGGCCAATCGCCATGTCATCGACGAGGCCACTGAGCGCGAGATCTTGCAACGCTGGCGCCCCTACGCCGAACGCTACGGCTATCTTTAGCTGTGGACTACTCGCCTCTTAAGGCCGTTTGCCAATACTCTGGTGCACCGTGATGCAAACGAGCACCGATCTGGGTAATGACTTTGTGGCACAAGAAATTAGCGCCGCGGGCGGCATCCGCGCCGGAATAGCCATGGGTCACTCCAAATAGGAAAGCCCCGGCGAACATATCTCCCGCGCCCGTTAAATCTTTGGGCTGGCAGGGGATCGCGGGCACATGAGCTTCTTCGCCGTCAAAGCGCACGAAGGCACCGTTGGGACCATCTGTCACTACCGAACTGGGAACCATGGTTGCCAGTTGCGTAAAAGCGGTGGCCGAGTCTTGCGTCTGCGTCACCGCGGCGGCTTCGGGAGCGTTACAAAACAGCAGATCGCTACTCGCCAACGCTTCCCGAAAGACGTCGCCGAAAACCTGCGGAATAAATGCATCTGAGCAGGTGAGAGCGATCTTGGTCTGGTGCTCCTTCGCAATCCGAATGGCTTCGCGAATCGCGTGTTGACCGGTATCAGGATTCGCAAACACGTAGCCTTCGATGAACAGCCATTCCGAATTGGCAATCATCTCGGCGTCGACATGCCGTGCAGCCAACTGGCTCGCGACCGCCAGGCAGGTACGCATGGTGCGTTCCGCATCCGGGGTAATAATCGCCAAGCAGGTTCCGGTGGTTTCGCCGACAAGCACCGGATTGCCCATGTCGATATGCAGTTGTGCAAATTCCTCGGCATAATGCAATCCGTAGTGATCGTCGCCGACGCAGCCGATGAACGCAGCCCGACCACCGAGTTGCGAGACGCCGATGATCGAGTTGGCCACGGAACCTCCGCTAACGAGTTTCAGGTCGTGCCGTCCGTCATGGAATCGGGCGAATAATTGCCGCTGCTCGTCGCTTTCGACCAAACGCATGGTGCCACGTTCGAAACCTAGTTGTGCGAAATCCTCGTCGGACACTTCAAGAAAGATGTCAACAATGGCGTTTCCTAGTCCACAAACGTTAAAAGCACGCATAAAGTCCTCGGTGGTAGGGGGCGCACACGCGATAGGCATGCCGTGCGACAGTTTAGGAAATTTCTGAGAGGCGGATTATTGCCCAAGTGCCTTAATTTGGCTAGGCTTGCGAACATGCGGGTTTGAGATCGCGGCGGGCAGCGGCGGGTCAGCAATGCATTCTAGCCCACGACGCGGCAATCATCCGAACGGGGTTGGAGCTGAGTCATTTTGAACCCAACTTTTTCAAGTAACACAGCCGTGAAATTGCTACCCTATCGCCCCCATCCGATGTTACGCAGCGGCCACCTGCAGACTTTGATGCTGGGCGTAAATTTGGGTCATCGACCACCGCACAACGCCGATCCGATCGAGGTGCAACTGGACGATGGCGAGCGTCTGGTCGTGCATGAGGAAAGGGGAGCGCCACTCCGCCGCAGTGCGCCAACGGCGATCCTGATTCATGGATTGGGCGGTAATCATCGCAGTCCTTATTTGCAACGCATCGCGCATCAACTGCGACTGGCTGGTGTACGCACGTGGCGCGTTGATCTGCGTGGCTGTGGCGCAGGTTTGGATCTGGCATGGCGCCCAGCTCATGCGGGATCGAGCGATGATTTGGCGGCTGTGGTGCAAAAGGCCCAACAACTTTATCCTGATTCACGGCAACGTATGGCTGGTTTCTCGTTGGGCGGAAATATTCTCCTCAAGATGCTTGGGGAAGCCAGTTCGGGGGCACTGGCGAACCGGTTCGATGTGGGCTCCATCGAATTGGCTTTGGCCATCGCCCCTCCGATCAATCTCTTTGACTGTGCTGACAACATGGATCGACTGAGTCGTCGCATCTACACCAAATACTATTTGCAGGTATTAGAGAAACAGGTGCAGCAACGACGGGATCGCTGGCCAGCATGGCGAGCTGTCGCACACACCCCGACGGTGCGGACGATTCGCGAATTTGATGCCCGTTACACAGCGCCACTCAGCGGCTTTCGCGACACGGATCACTATTATCGCGTGGCCAGTTCAGATCAATGGCTGCCCCATATCCGCACCCGTTGTCAAATTTTGATCGATCGCCACGATCCCATCGTAACTGCTGACAGTGTCGCGAGTGTACAGTTTGATCCACGCTACATTCAGCTCGAGTACACGTCGCACGGCGGTCACCTCGGTTACTTGGGGGTTGATGACAGCGGACGCACGATGCGGTGGATGGATTATTACATTGGGCGGCGATTGCTGGACGCTGCGCACGGCCCACAATAGTCGGCTGGAACTTGGGGATGGAATTGCCTCGCATTTCGAGCCGCCGCCGATCGGGTGTCGCCGAACCTGGATCGTAGCACTACAATTCGCCCTGGCGGCACTTCGCATCCGCAACGCAACCTCATCATCCTAGAAATTCCGAGAGCATCTCATGTCAGCAGCGCGACGTATTTCTCACATGGTCTACTTTACCCTGGCAGACGCATCTCCAGCCAAGATTGATGAACTGGTCGCCGGATGTCAACAATATCTGGATGATCATCCAGGGCTCGAGTTCTTTGCAGTCGGGACTCTCAATCCGGATCTCACTCGTCCGGTGAACGTCGTAGATTTCCAGGTCAGTTTGCATACGGTTTTCTCCGATCGGGCTGCGCACGACGCTTATCAGGTGGCGCCGCGCCATTTGCAATTCATCGAACAGTTCAAGCCAAATTGGAAACAGGTGCGCGTGCTGGATTCTGATTTAGCCTGAGCGAGTCCTTATTTTTCGTGGCTCGATTGGAAACTCCCATGCAACCGTCCGGCGAGTTGAATATCGTCGTCGAATTATCGCGACCGACAGCCTACTTGGCTGAGAAAGTGAGCCAAGTTGAG
>JBBQRC010000569.1:0-4283 GCA_038215215.1 Pirellulales bacterium | reverse complement strand
TTTGCACACACGTATGTACCATTTGCTACGGGCGCAACCGGTGATCCGCATTGCTAGCTTTGGTGTGTTCTATTGACAAAGAGAAAAAGAAAAGGACAAGCTTTGAAATTGGTCGTCGTAAGTTGTTGCCGGCAGCCTTTGGGATGGTCGGCAAGAGAGGTAATGAATGTCACCCGATTTGCTCAGATTGCCGCTAATCGGCCGTTCACTACGGAATTCGTACACGCGATCCGAATAATTTCGCAGAAGAAAGGACTCCGCGAACAGCATGACGAGTATCGACGAAAATTTGCAAACAACGGCGAATCTGAAAACGCTTTCAGGCTACAGCAACCGCTTTAGCAGTTACGCCGGGCAACCGTCGACCAACATCAAATAGTTGCCCAACGTAAATCCGCTGAGCATCCTTTCGCGCGGCGAATTTAATTGCCGGCGATCCTCGATCGGAATCAACCACAGCGCCTCTTCCAAATCCCTAGAAGCTCGCGAACTGACAGCGCTGCCTGCTCGGGCGGCATGCAGATCCTGCACACGTCCCTGCTCTTTCACATGCTCGACGCGAGCTTTCACCGACGTATGGTCACTCTCCTCAGGCGTTTCCCCAATGCCAGCCGCGATGGTATTCAAGTCAATATTCGTCCACACCGACAACAGTGTTTCTTCATCCAGAATCGCAATCGATTTGAAACGTCCTTCGAAGAAAGCCCCGGTGCACTTCTCAGCTTTGTTGACCATCCTCGACAGCGGTTCTTTCAAGCACTTCATAAACCAACTCAGCGACCCCAGGCGTTCACGCGACGAATCGATCGACATAGCATCCGTCATTCGTTCCGTTGCCAAAACTTTTAGTTTTTCAGGCGGCAGCGGCCAGTGATCGGTACCACGTGGCGGGAAGAGCTTGAACCAACAATTGACGACTTCATCCGCTTTCCAATCTTCAGCTTTGTTCCTTTTCTTCTTTTCTTACATGGGAGTCCAGTAGTGCCATTCGGGTCAGCCCCAGCGGATATACTGATAACGGGTGCAAGCAGCGGGCTCGTTGCAGAATGTCAATAATGTGCAGTGCAGTTCGACCTTCGGAAATTCTTTGGGGGAGACAACTACATGTCCGACTTTTTCAGAAATGTTTTGTTTGGGATTGCGATACTGGGACAGGCGGCCAACTGCGGCCAAACGGTCGGGCAAACGGTCGGGCAAACGGTCGGGCAAGATGACCCCTCATCTGCGGCGCCACTTCATCCCACAGTAGTTTACTTTCACACTGAGTTTTTTCCCTACCAGCAGACGATCGCAGACCCCTCCGTCCACCATCTGACTCGAGAGTTTATTCGCCAAGCATTCATTGCTACGGTCTGCGACGAATTCGGTATTCCTGCTCTGGATGAATCGTTGGGTGAAAGCGTTCCCACTGAAGGTCATGTCATTCATTTGGCTCTACTTGAACGTGGCAGTTGGAAAACTAAACAATGGCAAGTCAAGCTATTTGCATGGGATGAATCGCAAACCGACTACGATACCAGCCAACTCTGGAACCAAACTCAAATTTGGCAAGCTAACTACGACTGGCCAGGTTCGATTTTCGTCTTCAATCGCTTGGCACCCATATTTGCAGCGGCTTCGAAAGCAGAGTTTTCCGACGCATTAATGAAGGCAGGTCTCAGAGCACAGGCTCGACCGATTGCGCATGCACCGCAAGTACCTAACGAAATTCTACAGTTACTCGACGAAGTGGACTTTATTAGCCAATACCGTGCAATGCAGGCCGCTCAACAAACGCTGGGCGAATATGGAGAGTCCCCTGCTTGGCTGGAAGTTTTGGTACGATCGTACGCGAATTTGTCGATGCTGACGCAGCACATTGGAGCACTACGTCCGAGGCGTTCGCTGCGCGATCAATCGTTTATGCTCAGCGTTTGATGTCATTGGGCGACAATGCTCCACGATCACTGGCCTGTCGAGCGTACTCGTGGGCACTAAGCGGTATCCATGCTCACGCGCTGTCTGATTTGGAAAAGATTGCCAAGATGGAGCCCGACGCTTCCAAGGCCAAGGCAGAAGGTGAGGTAAATTCAAACAATACTCGGTTCCCCGAATGGATTGAACTGATCAACCATTTCTGTCATTGCGATCGCGAGGCGGTAGGGCAGTTTGGACAGTCACACGCGAATTGGAACGCGTGGTCCGCGCGGATGCGATTTTTCTTAACCTATACGTATGGTTACAGCGACGCCTCGGGCGAACATTTTAACGAGATCCTTGAATGCTGCCCGTCGGACTTCGGGGTTTACGCAGCCATGACTCGCACGGGATGTCCCTTGGGGGTTCAGCGTCGCGGAGCTTTTCTTGCTCCCGCAATCTTCGGGAAGCAAATTGTAAGCAACTTGGCCAATCAGCATGACCTTCCGCAAAATGTCAAAGCGTCCCTCGCGCCTGCTCCTGGTTCCATTGCCGAGAAATGGGGGCTGTTCAGAAACAACCTCGGTAATTCGTCTCCCTTTTCTGAAGCACCCAGCCGAATTGCTAGACAACTGAGAATAGCCTCGCAACTCGACAGCTCTCGCTTCGCGAGTTGGTCTATTCTGGCCACGCTTGTCGAAGATGAATTTTTACTGCAGGCGTCCAATTACTTAACTGTATCTCGAAACGCGACAGAGCATTCGTTGGCAGATGTCGTCAAACAGTTGACGCCACTGCTGAAGGGACATCGCTACGCAGCTTACATCGAATCGTATCGATTCAACCGTGTGCAACAAAATACGGAATTCAAAGAGTCATTGACCGATCTCAAAATAGTCGACCCCAGCCGATCGATGTACAACATGTTGGTATGGATTAATGGTGCCAAGAACCCCGCGGGTGAGTCAATAAGCAATTTGGCCTACGCAGCGACCGAGCGTGATTTTACAGTGCAGGGCTTGTATGAGTATTGTTTTTTCATCACGCCTAGCGGAACGAAATGGATTCCAACCCCGAAAACCAGCTTTGCTACAAGACTGGCCGAGGAGGTGGCCAAGATTTCGCCACATCTCGAGCTCGGGCTACGCATGGCCATCGGGCTGGTAGAAGAGCCGACAGTGGAGCAATTGCGGGAATGGGATTCGAAAATTCGCGAGGACGCCGATTCGTATGTTTTGCTAGCCAGGAAGTATGCAAAGCAAAAACTTCCAGAAGATGCGTTGAGATGCTACTCGAAAGCACTCGAGTTGCAGATGGACGTTGCAACCGCCAAAGAGCTTGCTGATTACCACTATGCGCTCGGCTCAGCAGAAAAGTGGGAATCGACACTTGAAGAATTCATTCGCAATGCAAGTGGCAATGGCCTGTCTGAATCGTATGCCCACAAGGAACTGGCAGTAGGATTGTACTATTTGCGAATACTGGACCGTGCGAAGCAACATGCGGTTGCAGCCGCAGAGTCCTATTCGGGATCGGGCCTCAGAATTGCCGCGGCGCTATCTGAGATGTTCGCGGAGTGGGACGAGGCGGAACGCTACTATCGAGCGCTGAGCGAGAGCTACCCATCCTATTCGTCCGAGTATTGGTATTTTTATTGTTGCCGTACAGGGCGTGGAGATCGCGCAGCCGCTTTGAAACTTGCGGAAGGCTACTTTACGAAATCACTGGGTGAACAAACCAAGTCGGAATTACTGAAATTCGCCTGTTTCGAACTGATGCGAGACGATCCACAGCAAGCTCTGCATTACGCGTCCAAGGCACTCGAAAACGGTGACCTTGAAGCTACATTCCTGGTGGCTGAGCTAGCGCAATCCCAGGGGCAACCTGAGATGGCCACCGAGGTGTTAGACAAACTAGATCAGCAGGTCAAACAATCGGTAGCTGGCCGCGCCGATGCCCAGATAAAAAGCGAGGAGGACGTCTTGGCCGACTGCCGAGAGACAATGATTTCCATCATCCGCAGTGGCATGGCCACGGAAAACCAATTGCAAAAATTGAACACTAGAGCCATGTATATCAACGAAAGATTTCGCACGCGTTTGGCCTATCACCTGGGAGTGGAGCTTGAAAAACTTGGAAGGCAAGGCGAGGCAGATGTTTTTTTTCGCAGGGCACTCACACTGCTGGATCGTGATGAGGCCTACGCTAGCCTGTGTGGATTGCGGCTTAGCAAGCGGCTAGGCACTTCGCGCCCAGATAACAAGCCTTTGACCCGTGAAGACGTTTGGATCCAACCCTAACCTTGGGCAATTATGGACTTTAGGAATCGCACACGCAAATAGCAAAGAGCAAAGTAAGAGCAAACAAAGAAAGGACATGCAATGTGA
>JBBQRC010000568.1:0-4290 GCA_038215215.1 Pirellulales bacterium | reverse complement strand
TTGCAAGAGGCGCTTCGTGACATTCACTTTCCAGACACGCTAGCAGCGGTCGAGCGCGCACGCCGCCGTTTCAAACTGCAAGAATTGCTCGTCTTGCAACTGGCCATAGCCCTGCAGCGACGCGGCCGCGAAAGACTCGCCAAAGCGCCAGCATGCGAGGCCACTGGGAAAATTCACGCGAGGATCCTCAATCGCATCCCATTTTCACTCACCGGTGATCAGTTGCGGGCGATCGACGACATCGGCCGCGACATGTCTTGCGACAAGCCTATGAACCGACTTCTCCAAGGCGATGTCGGCAGTGGCAAGACGGTCGTCGCTCAATATGCCATGTTGCTGTGCGTCGCTCACGGTTATCAGGCGGCGCTGATGGTTCCCACCGAAGTGCTGGCGCGCCAGCATGCCCAGACGCTCGCCAAAAGCCTTGCATCAAGCCGCGTGCGCTGCGCGCTGCTAACCGGAAGCCTCAGCCGTGCCGAACGAACGGAATTACTTGCTCGGGTGGCGACAGGCGAGGTCGACTTGATCATCGGCACCCAAGCCCTGCTGTCCGAGGAAGTCAAATTCCACAAGTTGGGGCTCGTCATCGTGGACGAGCAGCACAAGTTTGGCGTCATGCAGCGCGCTCGACTGCGCGATGAACAATCTCAACCGCATTACCTAGTCTTGAGTGCCACGCCAATTCCACGCACCATTGCCATGACTGCCTTTGGCGATTTGGATGTCTCGACGATTCGCCATAAACCACCCGGCCGCGCTGCCGTCCACACCTACTTAGGTTCACAGGCTACACTCGATTCTTGGTGGCGATTTGTGGATCAGCAAATTGAATTGGGAAGGCAAGCCTACGTGATTGCCCCGCGGGTCAGCGAGTCGGAAAATGCCGAAGTCGCCAGCGCCGAGGGCGTCTTCGAGTTGCTCAGCCAGGGACCGTTTTGCAATCGCCAAATCGGCCTGCTTCATGGCCGTCTGGACAGTCGCGAAAAAGAACAGGTCCTCGACGATTTCGCCGCTGGCAAACTGCACGTGCTGGTCGCGACCACCGTGGTCGAGGTTGGTATTGATGTCGCGAATGCCACGGTCATGACAATCCTCGACGCCAATCGACTTGGACTTTCGCAACTCCATCAACTTCGTGGTCGCGTGTCGCGAGGTACGCAAGCCGGTTTTGTGTGCGCGTTTGCATCCAGCGGTACGGATGCCAGCGACAATGAGCGATTAAAAGCGTTTGAATCGAGCGACGATGGATTTCAGCTCGCCGAAATGGACTTAGCCATGCGTGGTCCGGGTGATTTGTTAGGGACTCAGCAACACGGTCTCCCCCCGCTCCGCGTCGCCGACCTCTCTACCGATGCTGATCTGGTGATCCTGGCCCGTCAGGTGGCCCAGCAGATCCTCACCGACTCGCCAAACCTAGACGATCCCAATCTCGCCAAACTGGTCCGACAAACGTTGAATCGTTATGGCAAGTCGATGCAACTGAGCGACGTGGGCTAAAGCCAATGCCACTCTACGCCCACTCCCCCGCGCTCCCTCTTTTCTTGTTTCTTGTTTCTTGTTTCTGGCATCTCCCGACCATCGCCGCGCCCGAAGCACCCGTGATTCCAGCCCTCCCGAGAGAAATAGTTGACACGGTCGCTGAGGATTGCAAAGATTGCGCAGAGTGACACCAACAAGGTGATAAGTACTTACCAGAGGGTATCGCATGGGCGATAAGTCCTTATCTTTAGTTGCGGATAAGTAAGTAAAACATCCCCTTGCTCAATGGAACAAGGGATAATTAAATCGTTGGACATGGATACCGTATACATTGAAATTTCGATTGTAAGCCATGCGACTGCTTGGCCGAGCAAGAATCCTGCAATCGCCGCTCTACAGGAGCAAGCACGGCTTTGGTTGGAATCGGAAGCTCCCAAGTTTCGACTGGTCACTTCTCAGTTTGTAATCGACGAAGTGTCTCGCGGTGATCCAGACGCAGCCCAACGCAGGCTGGCAGCTCTCGAAAATGTCGGTCTTCTTTTGCCTGATCCAGAGGTAGAGTTGATCGCCGACAAAATCGTATCCGGATGCATGATGCCGCCGAAAGCGAGACTGGATGCCTTGCATGTTGCTTCGGCCGTGCTTGCTGGGGTAGAATACCTGTTGACACAAAATTGCCGCCACATCGCGAACGCAACTGAACTCCCTCGACTCTATCGTCTATTGGACGATCTGAAATTGCCTCGGATTTTGGTGTGCACACCGATTCAGTTTTTAGGAAACCCAGATGATGATCTCTAATCCAATTTTGGACGAGATTCACGCTACACGCGAACAACTTTTGGCAGAACACGGTGGAGATCTGCATGCATATGTTGAGGCGGCCCGGAAACGTGCACTGGCGTCGGGGCGTCCAATCTGCCAGCCCAAGCAACGAACAAAGGATTGCACCGAATCCGACAGTCGGCCGCAGTCGGATGGAAGTTCTGTCTCGTCGGCTCGGTGAACCCCGCCGACTACCAAAAGGAAGACATGCGAATCACAGCGTGGATGTGGGCTCTAGCTCTTTTCCTAACTTCGTTTCTTCCAATCGCCCAAGCGCAAATTAAGTCGACTGGCGTTACAGATGGTTGACCCCGGGTTACGTTCCGCTCGCCGGTAGCTCGCATCACTCACCCGGGGCTATAGCCTGTCGCTATTTCATAGCTGGTCGTTCGCGCTAGCAAACTGCCGGGTGACATTCGCATTTGGAGTGTACAGATTGTGGTGGTCGAAGAATGCTACGCCATTACGGCAGCCAGTGGGACGTTAGAAATTGGGCGACCTGATCGACGGGCGACGGATGTGAGGCTCGAATTTGATTGACTCAGAGTAAATCGTTCGCGTACTCAGTGCAACGGTACTCGTACTCGAAAGCGTAGTGATGACCTAACCAACTTTCGACCGCAAACGACTCGACGTCTATCGCGTCTCGATCGACTATGTCGCCTGCTCCCTGCTGTAAATCAAACTTGAAACGGATTGTCTCGATGCTGACTCGGGTTGATCCAACGGACGCAAAGCGTATCGGAGGGTTCGATCGAGTACGAGTACCGCGATGCTGAGTACGAATACCAGAATACACCCTTCCGCCAGAAATAGTTGACACGGTCGCGGTCAATTGCGAGAATTGCCCAGTGTGAAGCCAACAGGGTGATAAGTGCTTAGCAGTCGATATCGAATGGGCGATAAGTCCTTATCTCCAGTTGCGGATAAGTAAGTAAAACATCCCCTTGATCAATAGAACAAGGGATAATTAAATCGTTCGTCCGTTCGGATGCTCCCTAACCTGATTTGGGAAAGCACACTTTTGAATCCATACGATCCACCAAGCGTAGTTAATCGCTCAGAGCTAAAAGCAAAGCCTTCAGCATGGTGGGTAGTGATTTCGTATTCGATGCCCGTTCTGATCATAATTACATTCATGAATGCAGATGGTTGGTACGGCACAGGAAGTTCCGGTTTGTTCCAGGGGATGCTGCGGATCGTCGCGTTTTTCGTTGGTGTTGGGTGTGGTTACTATGTTCTCATTTTTGGTACGACGTTAAAAAGACTAGCTGCTGCTCCAGCGGCCTTGGGATACACAGCGTTAGCACTTGGAATCTTGTGGGACACGTTTCTATAAAGTCTGCTTGCGTTAACGGCTAAAAACATAGGTCAAAAAACGGTCGAACAAAAAAATGGACCGAAGTTGCGAGTGAGGACTTTTGGCCCGTTTTTGCCGAATGAGTTTTCCGAATCACCTGTTGCTGAAGGAGAGTCTCCGGCGGGTGGTAATTCTGCGTCAGGGCTTACTCCTGATCAGCAGCGTGCTCTCGACCTATGTGGCGATGACCAAGAGTGCCATGCGAACTTGACCGAACTCTTCGGGATAATTGCCACCACGCCAGCACCACCATGGCTATCATTTGAAACAATCACATTCGGAGGACGCTGTGTCTGGTGGACGACACATGCTCACAGTGACATACTTGACGCTGAAGGCGCGGGCACGGATCTTGGAGATATTTCTATTACGGAGGACTGGCGACACTACATTGGTCCCAACCCCTTGTGGAGAGAACATCACTATCTAACGGTAACGCTGCCAAATGGAAACGTTTTCTACATGGACGTATATTGGCTGGGTGGTGGGGACCACATCTTCTTTGAGTTACCATGGTCGTTGGTCGACGATACAGAGTATGGGTTGTTCATGGAGCGATGCACTTCCGCAATGGAAGCTTCAATGCACTAATGCATGAGTACCAAATTGCCAAAGAACTCTGTTAA
>JBBQRC010000567.1:0-4298 GCA_038215215.1 Pirellulales bacterium | reverse complement strand
AAGTCGCCGCGAATATCGCAAATCTGTTGGCTGAGTTGGAGGCTGACGAATAGGGCAGGGCGGGTCGGCGGATCTAAGGCATAGCCGCAGACCTCGGCACCCAAACTCAACAACCATTGCGTTAGCCAAGCACCTTTGAATCCAGTGTGACCAGTCACCAACACGCGTCGACCTCGAAACGCTTGTGCAAACAAGGCATTCACCATCTCTTCCAAGGGGCCTGTCCACTGTCCCACAACTGATTCAGATACAAGTATTCACGATAGGTATCCATGGCAAAGAAGAAGCCATCGTGTCGATAGGCGACCAACTGCTGCTCCCCAACCAGTCGCTCCAGAGGTTGATTTTCAAGCACACAGTCATCACCATCGAGATAGTCGAGTACGCGGCGATTGAAAACGAAAAAACCTGCACTGGTCCAGTTTAAACTCTGCGGCTTCTCAGCAAACTGCGCGACCACTCCGTCTTCTGCCACATCGAGAATTCCAAATCGTGAGCTGGGACGATTGACGGTCACGGTAGCCAGTCGACCGTGCTGCCTGTGAAAGGCGACGAGCCGCTTCAAGTCGACATCGGCGACTCCGTCTCCGTACGTCAACATAAACAGGTCATCATCCTCCAGGTAATGGGCCGCGCGGCGGACGCGCCCACCCGTCATCGTCGCCAAGCCAGTGTCTGCCAGCGTAACTGTGAAGGACTCTGCGTTGTGACTGTGCAGTTGGAGCGCCTGCTGGCTCCCCAACTTCATGGTGAAGTCATTATTCATGGCTTCATAGCTGAGGAAGTATTCCTTGATCATGGCGCCGCGATAACCCAAGCATAAAATGAAATCCGCGAAGCCGCAGGCGGCATACATTTTCATGATATGCCACAGAATCGGGCGACCGCCAATGTCGACCAACGGTTTGGGGCGGAACTCGGTCTCTTCGCGCATGCGGGTCCCCTGCCCGCCGCATAAGATCATTGTTTTCAAAACCCAAGTCCTGTGCGTAGTGGAATCGAACGCATCAAACTGGGAAATATAGCAGAAAACCGAGAAATGTAGCAGATTAGCTCAGCCAGCACGTAATCGCTGCTTGTCAGCGGCCTCCGGTTGCCGCCTGCAGTTGTCAGCAGCCTCTCCTGGACCGGTGGTCGGCGCGGAAAAACCGTCACTGACTAAATCGTCTGAGTATGGCAGGAGTTGCCATCGTGGATCACCACTTCGCAAGGCTTGGCATCTTGGGCTTCCTCGAACGCCATTTCGAGACGCTGCATGAATGCACCTCGCCCCTCGTTGGGAATTGCGGTCGCTAACGAAACTGAGAAACGAACCGGGAAAGGACTGTCAGCAGTCATGTCGAGACGAGCGCTCGCTAGTTCGTGCTGCATACGGCCAGCGCGTTCTAAGGCCGCGTTCAGTGAACTACCAGGCATAAAAATGCACAGTGTGCGTTGACGGAAGCGGCACAAGACATCGATGCCGCGGACGTGCAATTGGATGATAGACAAGGCATTGGACCAGCACAGCTCTGCGAGCGACGGCGAGAGGGTCTCCAGCCCTATCGCCCCGATCAGAACGGTAGTAGCTGGCAAATTAGCGCGACTGAGCTGTTTGAGGTGCAGGTCGAGCCGCTCTAAGAATGCAGTCAAATCCAAGATGTCAGATTGAGACTCAATCGCGACTTTCTCGACGGTGGATTTGTCGGGCTGGGTTTCATGAATTTTTGCGACTTCGGAGCCGATTGACGCAGACGCTGGAGCACCAGCAGGCAGCGCCTCGGGAACTTGTTGCGATACCGCCTTGGCCAGTTGTGCACGTAGCTCTACCGCATTCTTTTGTTTGGCTGACAGGATCGCTCGCTCGGTGGTATCTACTTGGGGTTCATCCTGATGCGATGTAAAACGAAACCATTCTCCCGAACTCAGCCAATAACCGCAATTTCGACCGTTCTTTTTCGCGCGATATAACCCTTCGTCAGCCCGCTCATATGCCTGCTGAATGGTGTCACCCGATTTGATTTCGGTGAGACCGCCACTGGATGTAATCGTCAGCCGCAGGTCCTCGTAGGCAATCACTTGCTCACTGACAAAGGCGCGTAACTGAGCTGCATCCTGTACAATTTTTTCCATGGAACTTCCAGTCAGTATGACGGCGAATTCCTCACCGCCATAGCGGGCAGCGTACGATTTCCCATCGCAGCAGACGGCGATACTACGGGCAAAGCTGGCCAGGACGGCATCGCCAGTTATGTGGCCATAGCTGTCATTGAAACTCTTGAAATGGTCGATGTCCAGAAGCAAGATGCTCGCCAGTTCTCCGGGCTGAATCGCTTCAATGCAGCTTTCGAGAAATTCGTCCAAGGCGCGACGATTGGCTAATCCTGTCAGCGCATCGGTGCGGGCTTGACGGGCGGTGACCTCGATCTGACGCGATTGCTGGCTGAGCCGCTGTTGAGCGGCTGCCAATTGTCCCTGCATAGCCTCGTTGGCTTCAATTAATTCGCTAATCGCCGAAAGTATCTGCGCCGGTTCCTCGGAAGTGGGAAGTAGTCGCTCATTGATATGAACCACTTTTTCACTGTGCGCAGAAACGTCTGCGGCCACGCGGTGCGTCAGCATTTGCAACTGGTTGGCGAGCCCCTCGATCCGCTCGGCATCTTCGCCAGCTTTCACATCGTTAGCTTGAAAGCGGCCGCGTTCTCCCTGCTGATGCATGATTGAGGCGACCACTGCGATGCCCGCAATAATCCCAGTCACCGTACACAGAATCTCAACCATGACGTTCCTAGACTAAAGTCCTACGGGTAGAGAACCATTTGCAACAGAAGTAATTACGTTATGCAAATTGACCCGACCGCAGCCAAGCGGAAAAAAGTCGAAAAGCGGTATTTTGGTGGGTTCTAATTTTAACAGTCATGCTGTTTATGCTTGACTTAGCGAAGTTAATCCGGATACTAAAAGCTGCCTTAGATTATCAAGTGAGCTTTCGCTGCTACATCATGATGATTCCGCTCGCTTCCGAAAAAGTCCGTCCAGGAGGGTAAGCTATGATCGACTCTGGTTTTCGCGATGTGACAGGCCGTGTGCGACACTTGCTCGCCTCAAGCCCGATTGCTGATCTGCGTCGACTCAAAGTTGTCCAGCAGGGTGATCAAGTCCTATTACAAGGGCACGTGCGGAGCTTCTACGCCAAACAAATGGCTCAAGAAACCGTACGCCGGGCGATTCACGGCATGCAATTGGTCAACTCGGTCTCCGTAGATTAACTAGCCTACTTAAAGGCACACGTTATGCCTTCCTTCAGAGCGTTCATTCATTTCTTCAATTGCTAGCTTTAGCTTTTCTTCTGCGGGACGCAGATGGTTGACAAAAACTGAGTATTCTAAGGCACCCTCGCCATTTTCCCGGCAAGGTTCGCCTATCTTCGACCGCGCCGCTTGGCTACACTTCACCAGCGCACTTACTTAGGTTGCCACATCAAGTGGTAATTACCAAGACCTAACTCGGCGCTCTTCGATTCTGGGCTACTAAATTCTGGGCTACTAAATTCCGGGCTACTAAATTCCGGGCCAATGGTTGGAACCGTTTTGGTCTATGTAATTCAGGTGCAAATCGCTGATATGCAATTGTTCGATGCAAACTCGTGAATTCGAGCCATTGCAATCACAAGCAACAGGAGGTTGCTGGTGCTGTCACAAATGCCAATTCGGAAGAAGATACTGTGCGGCACAGTGCTCCTGACCTGCACACTGCTGCTGCTAATGTACAGCAGTCTCCGTGGGGTTTACGCCTACCGCCACTTAGCACAGATGATCAGTCAACGGGCCAGTGAGCTACCAATCATCTCCAAGCTGCAAATGGAGTTAGACGAATTACGGTTTTGTTACCGCGTTAGTCGTCCGCCGCAACAGCAGAGCATTTTCTTCGACCAAGCCAGCGAGACCAAAAAACGAGAGCGGTTCTTAGAGAATTTGGACGCGGTTCTGAAACGCCTGGCCAGCTATGAAAAACAGCTTTACAGCAGTATTGATGACGACCCGCTGCTGGCTGACCGCAGCCGGGAGTCAGCGTTAGTTAAACGTATCAGGGCGAAAGTCGAGCAAATGCAGCGCGATCGAGCCAGTTGGGAGTTGGGTTTTAGATCGGACTATTTACTGGAACAGGACCTCGAAGAATTGGGGCAAATGGTTCACGAACTCCCCACGTTCTTGCAGGCCCGCATGGTCAATATTCGCGAAGAAGTGCGCAACCGCTATCGCACTTGGATCCTGTTCATCCTGCTTTCCTCTGTCGCCTCTTTCCTCATTTTGGGAATT
>JBBQRC010000566.1:0-4299 GCA_038215215.1 Pirellulales bacterium | reverse complement strand
CAGAATGGATTGCATTCGCGATGTTCATGATAGCGGCCTCCTGCCTATTGATTGGTTTTTCGCAATTCAAATCATGACAGGCAGGCCGCTTTCGTATCTACCCCAGTTTCACAAATACACTCCGGGATGCCGGTTGCACTCTATTGGGCCAAGGATCCATACGCGTTGTATTCCCATTTTTGGGAAGTCAGAGGTTGTGGTGACTCGCCAACCGGATTGATGAATTCGCTGTGCTCTTGAAGTAATCCGTTGGGACTGAACCGATAGTCCGTTCGATTCGTCGTTGATCCGATGCTCAAACCCTGATCGGGGTTAATCGCATCGTACTTCTTTAGGTCGGTGACTGTTTGCTCAACGCGCCCGACGAGTTTTCCTAGCCCAATGGCACCCATAAGGGGTATGAAGCACTTAGGGCCGCGTTCGAACGGTTGAGTTTTGAGTCGATAAGTTACTCAGGAGGGCGTGTCCTGAGCGCGCAACGCAGGTTCGATAACTGAATACTTCTTGTTTTGGCTAGGTTTCGAATTTTGACCCAACTTCACTCATGTCGCTCTTTTCATCAATTTCGCCAGTACCCCAAGTCATCGCAAAGATACCGAATTGGAACCTTAGTCATTACAGTTCCTTTTGGAAACTGTTGTGTTGCAACTCCTAGTGGAGTTTTGCTGAGGCAAGTAACTAAAAGTCACTTAACAATACCTTTTCCGCGGGATTGCGTTAATGAACTCGCCCGTGCAAAATTACACTTGCGGCGGTCTTCGAGATGTCCCAACAGATTTAACGAGGCAAGCAGCCAAAGCGTTCAAAACCCTCACAGGTAGCATGCAGAGTTATTGCGTTTTTTTCGCTTAGTAACGCAACTGCAAACACGGCGGTGGAGTAAGCCCAAGTGAATAGCAACATCAAGACCGTGCGACGCCCTTCAGGAGTATCGATTTCGATCTTGCCAAAGTCGGCTTTCGGTTTCCATCTGTTGGACTGCATCGACGGCGATGGGCAAGAAGGTTTCGCTATGCGGAATTTGCTGGATAGCGAAAAATCGGCGGACCGTATCGTTGTCGATGGTGAACTAATGCGATTGTTGCAACCGATCGAAGATTCGCTTGTTGTTGGTTTTCGAAGCAGCTTACAGATTTCCTTCTCCAGACTTGATCTGGAATTCAAACGGAATGCACTCATGAACTTACGACAATTGTTGGTTTGTTTGATAATTGCGATCCTCCCGGCAATCGCGAGCGGTTCGGAGAATGAAGTGCCGGAGGACACTGCAGCGGGAATTGCGTTTTTCGAGACCAAAGTGCGTCCGCTGCTCGTAAAACATTGTTATGAATGTCACTCAGTTGAGTCGGGCGTTGCCGATGGTGACCTGCGACTGGATAGTCGGCGAGCGATTCGCAAAGGCGGTGACCGAGGACCAGCCGTTGTTCCCGCCGATTCCGAGGCTAGCTGGCTAATGACTGCGGTCTCGCATGCGGATGCCGATTTGAAGATGCCACCCAAACGTGAGCGTTTGCCGAGCGAAGCGATCGCCGATCTGAAAAAGTGGATTGAAATGGGAGCACCCGATCCACGTCTGGTCGAACCCGCAGCTGGCAAACCAGCTTGGGAGAAAGCGAGTCGCAATTTCTGGGCTTATCGCGAGCCTCAGGCATCGTCGCTACCACCGGCAAAGCATAGCAGTTGGTCGAAATCGTCGATCGATCACTTCATACTGTCGAAACTCGAAGAGCATGAACTGAGTCCTTCGGCAGACGCCGAGCCGCAGGTGTTACTGCGGCGACTGCACTTCGATTTGGTCGGACTGCCCCCTTTACCGGACGATCTATCGCGTTTTCTGGATCGGGTAAAAACTGGTGGTATGGACAGCGCATTAGCCGCCGAAGTCGACCGGATGCTGGGATCGTCGGAATTCGGTGTGCGTTGGGGTCGACACTGGCTGGACGTGGCACGATTCGCCGAGTCGAGCGGGACGGAAGCGAACATTACCTTCCCCTATGCCTGGCGCTACCGCGACTACTGTATCGACTGCCTCAATGACGATGTCCCTTTCGACCGCTTTCTGCTGGAGCAGTTGGCTGGCGACTTGCTGCCCTACGACTGCGAGTCGGAGAGGTCGCGATTGTTAATCGCGACTGGTTTTCTAGCCGTCGGTCCTAAGAATCTCGATGCCGTGGATCCAAAGCAATTTGATGCCGACTTGATCGATGAACAGATCGATGTGGTAACGCGGGCAATCATCGCCGATTCAGTGGCCTGTGCGCGTTGCCATGATCACAAGTTCGATCCGTTTACCATGACCGATTATTACGCTCTCGCCGGGATCTTTGCCAGCACGAAGACCTTCTTCGGTACCGCAGTGTCGCCGTCGAATCGAATCGGTGGTGATCCACTACGGCTTCCGCAAGTTGCCGGGCAGAAAGTGCTGCATGCGTCCTTACCGCTGGACAAGGTTAGGGCGTTAAAGAGCCAGCTCGCAAAACTTCGCGATGAGAAAGAGGAGATGGACGATGCCACCGAAGCGTTATTTAGTGGAAAGACGCCGACTAAGAAATTTACGCTCCAAGATGCGTTGCGAGTTTTCTGGCAGACAGGCGGGATCGAAGGCGAGCTTGAAAAGGTATCCGATTCAGGCGAAGCTCTGCCGCTCGCGATGGGAGTCCTCGAAGCAGAAAAGATTTCCAATGTGGCACTACTCGAGCGGGGCGATATAAAAAAGCCGAGAGAAACGATTCCGCGAGGATTCCCACAGGCGCTGCGGCTGGATGACCAGCGCGCGATTTCGAATGACCGAAGTGGCCGGCTCGAGTTGGCTCAGTGGCTGACCAGTCGCCAGCATCCGCTAACCGCTCGAGTGATCGTCAACCGAATTTGGCATCATCTGTTTGGTGCCGGGATTGTGGCTACAGTCGACAACTTTGGTTCAACCGGTGAACGCCCGAGCCATCCCGAGGTGCTCGACACGTTGGCAGTGGAGTTCGTCCAGAACGGCTGGTCCATTAAGAAGTTAGTGCGCGAGCTCGCACTGAGTCGAACGTATCGACAATCGTCTGAATATCGGCATGACTCTTTTCTTTCCGATCCAGAGAACCGTTTTCTGTGGCGTGTTTCAAAGCGGAGGTTGGAAGCGGAAAGTATCCGGGATGGCATGCTTGCAGTCTCGGGCGAAATTGATTTTGGACGTCCTGAGGGTTCACTGGTGGGGCGTGTGATCGGAGACAGGCCAGTCTCACTGATCGGTTTAGATAAACGATTGCCTCCGGACCTAGATGGTTGTCTCAATCGTTCGGTGTATCTTCCCGTGATACGCGATCGACTTCCCGATGTGCTTGATTTATTTGATTTTGCAGAACCAAGCCTCGTCACCGGCAGTCGTGAGACGACAAACGTTCCTATTCAAGCTCACTACCTGCTAAATAGTTTATTCGTGCAGAATCGCGCCAAGGGCTTGGCAGAGCGGCTTGAGAAGGAAGCGACTGACGAGCGACGCATCGCGAAGGCCTTCGTGCTTTGCTTTTCTCGTGAGCCGGAAGAGATCGAGATGCGACGATCGCTTGAGTTCTTGAATTGCGAAACAAGGTCACCGGGCGAGCCAGCGAAAGTCGACTCTCGGCAGTTGCAGAGTCTGTGCCAAGCGTTGCTCGCGACCGCTGAGTTTCGCAACCTTGATTAACTGAAACCGACGCAGATGCTGCTGATCGCTTTCCATCCACACGACCGGAAATACTCAATGTCACCGACGCAGAAAACTAGCTTCTCAGTATGGTTATCCCGTAGGCAATTGCTGAAATCGGCCGCGTCGGGGTTCGGGTACTTGGCTTTTGCGCATATGGCTCACGAAGCGGCGGCGGGAGCTGCCGCTGCTGGCTCTTCGCTTCTGGCTGCGCAGCCGACGCACTTTGCTCCTCGTGCGAAACGCGTCATCTTTTTGTGCATGAACGGCGGGCCATCGCACATGGACTTATTCGATTACAAGCCAGCACTTAACCGAGATGCTTCGAAGGGGAAGGGGAATTTATTGCCATCGCCCTATCGTTTCGCACAACACGGCGAATCGGGCGCGTGGGTCTCGGAGGCATTTCCGAAGATAGCCGAGAAGGTGGATGACATCTGTTTTATTAAGAGTATGCACACCGACATACCGAACCACTCTCAGGCCTTTATCCAAATGCACACGGGGAGTTTCCAATTTGCGAGAACATCCATCGGCGCTTGGTCGCTATATGGATTGGGGACCGAGAATACGAACTTGCCTGGATTCATCACGATCAATCCCCCTGCCGATAACGGCGGTGCGCGTAA
>JBBQRC010000565.1:0-4304 GCA_038215215.1 Pirellulales bacterium | reverse complement strand
ACCGTGCTTGTGATGACAGCCTGCCTTCCAACACTCCTTCCGGCAGCCGTAGTAGGTTCGGCGTTTGGTGTGGGCTTTCAGAACTCGTATTGGATCGCGTTGCTGTTAACTGGAACCGAGCTCACTGTAGGAATATGGTTGATCCGACTTGGTCCGAAACGCGCCATTGCCTACTTGTTGCTGGTCATTTTGATTTCAACCCTCAGTTCGCTCGGGTTTTATCAGCTTTGTCGTGCTTGAAATCATCAACGATCGCTTCAGAACTGCCATTGCGGATCACCCTCGGGTAACTGGAGGCCGTTCTTAGAAGCGACCAACAACAGGGCTTCCATTCCCTGTTCGTTGGAGACTTCGCTAATATGGAAAAACGCCTCGATCATGTCGGCCGGCGTCGAGCCATCTCTTGAGACTCCTCTCCGGAATTGCGCTACATTCCATGCTCGGGACACGCCCAACTGTGCGCGCTTGCCAAAAGGTATTTGTATCAATTTCACTACAAATTCTCATATTGCTTCGTTGTGTTCTCCGTCTAGTCACCAATGCAACCAAGTAGGTGGGATTAAGCAACGTGTAGTAATTGATCGGTAGGTGTAGGTTGAATCTCGCGAAAGTCAGCAGTGGGATAGGGCGTTTAGCTGTTGGACGACCTAATTTTGCGTAGTGCTAGCCCTACTCGGGGCTGTGCCCCACGGGAAGCGTTTCCTGAACCCAGCAATTGGAGAATTCGTGTATCCCCTTAAAGCAATCCTCATTGGAAGTGACGAATCGCTCTTACCGATCATACGACGGGAGCTGTTGAATCAGAATGTTGAAATAGACCAAGAGTTTGCCGATGTTACGGCGACCGTGGAGAACTTGAGTCTTCACCATGACGAAAACAGGTTGTTCGTTTGCCACTGCGACGTAGACCATCAAGAGATCATGATCAAGCGGCTAAGTGGAGCATTTCGTGGTCGACCGATTGTCGCCTTGATCGAAGGTGAATCGAATTCAACATCGCTTGTGCATGCGATGCGTGACGGGGCGGCTCAAGTCGTCATGCTTCCGCTGGATAACGCGGATTTTCGCGAAGCTATCAATATGGTGGCATTGCAATTTGGCCACGCTGCTAGCCAGTCTCAAGTGATCGCCGTGACCGGCGCGCATGGCGGAGCCGGCTCGACCACGCTAGCTTTAAACTTGGCCTACGAGTTGGCTCACAGTTATCAGCTTGAAACCATTGTGGCCGAACTATCGCTCAATTTTGGTGTATTCGCCAGCTATCTGGCAGTCGAGCCTGCGTATACCACGTTAGAGCTTCTTCAACATGGCGCGGAAACCGATATCTACATTACTAAAAAGGCTCTAGTTCCGTTTGGTGATCGGTTGTCGGTTCTGGCTGGGCCGATGCATGCCGTGATGGCTCCGAACGTGACGCCATCGATGATTGCCCGCCTGATCGACGATCTACGGCAACTTGCTCAAGTCGTGATTCTCGACGTGCCGAGCACACTCGACGATGCTCAATTGACCACATTAAACGCAGCCGACGAAGTAGTTCTGGTTACCGACCACACCGTCCCTTCCATCCATATGTCCGCGGAGGCTCTACGGTTCGGAATAAGAGCTCATTCGCCATGGGTTGTAGTCAATCGATTCGATTCAGAAATTGAGGGACTCGATGTGGGCCATATAAAGAACGTACTTGCGATCGATTCACTGCGCACACTCACTCTCGACCATGTGGCCGTCAACGGTTCTATTAACCGTGGCCAGCCATTGCGACTCTGTTACCCGAAATCGAAAACTCTCGCGGGTGTCCATGCGTTAGCCCAAGATCTACTCAAAATCAAACAACCGGTCAAACCTGTCGCCAAAACCGCTGGACTGATGAGCCGTTTTGGCCATGCCTTGGGCATTAGCTGAAGGTTGTGGCCGGTTGGCGGGCGGTTAATGATAAGCGGTTGGGGGCCGAATAAATCCGCTCAATTGTTCTGCAAATAATTTTCCGACAGCACTGGGTCGCCACCGGATGGGGCGCCTACGGTCCATCACTCCAAGCGTGTGGCCTGACAACTGTCAGTCAACAGCAGGCATTGCTATCGGTGAAATCGGCCTCCCGCAGTTTGTGCTAAATCTTCCTTCTGGCAGCTGGACAAACTACACCGGCTACTCTGTGTCGGTGTCCATGACCGAAGATGGAAACGTACTCTGCGTATGTACTCAAGGCAAATTTTCTGTCGGTGTCGTCATTCTGACTGCGCAAGGGCGGCGAAAACGGGCCCGATTGAAGTTGTCGTTCGTGACTCAGGACGAACCGTCCTGAGGCACCTCGATGCTACCTCAGGACTCGCCCTCCTGGGTGCGCTTTGCTTGAACGAGAAGAGCCAACCCTGTGTCAATTGCTAGCATTTCCCGCGAACGGACCATAAGGAGGCAACGCACATTGCCTGTTCTTCCAATTTACCCCAAAACCGTAGCCTTTAACTGCAATTCCAAGATTGGCCTTCACGCAATCAGCGAAATGGCTCAAAATTCGTGAAGCGTCAGGGAACGGAGGCAAGTTTAGAAAGGATTAAACGGATGAAGCTTGATTTGTCACGGATTTACCAACAATACGTAACTTACTATTCTGGCTTTCGAGTTAAATTTGACCAGCTCGCCAATCCAAGACTTTCGGAGCGACTGAGAGCTCCTTTGATGTCATACGAGGAGTTTAAGGCTACCTGGATTCGATGGTGCGACCAAGGGCAGGAGAAATATTGGCGTGAGCGATTCGAAAAGGGACATGAGTACCATGTCATGAAATCTGTAGCTGCAATCAAAGCTCTCTTCACCTCTAGCGAGATGCACTTGGCGACAAGGGCAACCCAGGAGGCGGCATAGCTATTGGTCAGTCCAATCGATCGATCGACGAAAAGATTCCAATTCTTTCGCTCCGTCAGCAACTTCGGCATCCTCTGCTCTGTTCGCGTTGAGCCAGTCAAAAAGACCATCGGATTCAACGCTGCTTGAAACGGCGAGTTGATACAGTTCATCCAACTTTGCGGGCGTAGGGTTTTTCAGGAAGATTCCTGCCCACTCAGCTAGACGCCAAAGGAGCAATCTCGGTTCTTCAAATTCCCCATGCATCTTGGCGCACGTATCCAAGAGCAATGCGACAGCCATTGTCTTTCCGCCTCCGAGCGCTAGTTCAACGTTTTCAGCCAGCGCAACTAGGGTTCGCGAGCATTGCTCTCCAATTCGCCCAGTCTGCCCACTGTGAACGTGTAACTTCAGAATATCGACGAACCCTATACGCGTTGGCGGGATTGTTTCATCGCGAGGGTGAACAGTCGCCATATCGTTCGCAACCACAACCGCTGGGCGTTCTTCCAATTCACTGAGCAAGATGATCAGATCTTCCAATCGCAGTGGAAAATCACGGAGAGTATCATCGCTAGGGATGAATGCAACGATGGGTTCTCCCGCGTCGTCCTCTGGTCCTTCACATCGGATGGGTTTTTCGTTCATGTGAATCTTCCATCCATTTGAGCCGAGGTAGGAGATAGTCTGGCTCAACGAAATCGCCTTCCTGAACTCGCTCAATCGAAATCGCTCTTTCAAAGCAAAGTCCCTTGTTTAATTGATGTCATAATATCGATCAGTTGCAACTGAGAAAACTGCTGCTGGATTGGGATTCGAATTCGAATCGTCGACGTATTATCTATGGTCGGTGCCCCGCGTAGTGAATACCAATAGCAGCAGCCGACAATCGCAAGAGCTTCACGCGAATGTTGGATTCGCTGAGCTTCTTCCCTTGGTTGTACATGCAGAACGAGAATTCTCAGTGTCTGCACCAAATTGTCCCGCAGATCGTCGTAGCAATTGGTATCGAGGTCGTATGCGACGCAATCCGCCTCAGTAGTCGCGTTGATTGTGCACTTAATCTGTAGGTCGAGAGTTAATCCAGATTCGACAATTCGCGTCTTGCCAGTTTTTTGACTCGTCCGAGAGGTAACTTGATGTAGCGTGAGGTCGATACCATAGTCGAGATCGCGAGTCGAAGAATTCATCCCAACGCTAGCAGCAATCGCAGCGACATGCGCTCGTGAAATCAACTCTTGTCGATGTTGTGAAGTGAGCATCCAGCGAATCCGCACACAAGTCTCGAAAAGTTTGGCATTCTAGCACAGTACGCCCTTCGAGAAAGTCCTTTTGACTGCAGAGAGGAACCGGATGCAGGCCCAACTGAGGTCGCAGCTTATTACCAAGGACGAACCGTCCTGAGCGTCGCCAAATCGAGTTTTCAAGACGGTCGAGGCGATAGGGACGTGTGCCACAGA
>JBBQRC010000564.1:0-4304 GCA_038215215.1 Pirellulales bacterium | reverse complement strand
CGAGTGGCGTCTGAAACAAATCATCCTCAACAAGCTTCACTCCTGTTCCGGTTGGCGGGCAAACCTTCAACCAGTCCAAGCGAAGTGCGTCTTTGAACTCGCAAACCAATGGCGGGTCTTCTGAATTCAGACTCTCCGCGTGAACGGTTTGCCCATGCGTTGCGAGCGCGAACTTTGCTTTGTGCTTCCCCGATGCCGGGCTTTCCACAAGACGCCTCAAAAGACCAGCGACGGCATCGGGTCCACCTGTTGAGCAAGTGGCCATGTGAAGGTTGTTGCGATGCAGAACGGCTTGAATACCTTCGCCAGTCACATCCGTTTTGTTGGTCGAGTTCTTGCCGACGCTACGCAGCCGCTGGAGCGTTGCGGTCATATTGCCAAACGTTTCCAAGAAGGCGTAAGGGAACTCTGCCGCATCAAACGGCTCTTCGACCAACTTGCTGACTGCTTCTTCGATCTCGACCGCGTTCATGGGGAATTAACAATTAGGAATTAGGAATTGGTAAGGAAGGCGGTCGATCACCCATTTCGTTTGCCTTTTCGGAAAAGGGCTAACGCATCCTGATACTTTGTCTCTACTTCATTAGTCGCGCGTTCCATGGAGTCGCTTTTGGCACATTCCAAGAACCGTTCCGCATCCTCCTTGAGGACTGTGGCCAATTCGACCACCAGTTCGACGCTCGGAATCTCTCCTCGAACCTCAATCCTGGAAATGTAGCCGGGCGATTTGCCAATAGCATCCGCCAGCGCGCGGACGGTCAGGCCACGGTTTTCGCGAGATTGCTTGATCAAAATGCCGAAGCTCGCCATGCTTGTTTACCTTAATTGGTAAACATAGTACCGCATGTTGATAAGATGTCAACGCTATGTCGATAAGCGGGTGATCGAACTCAGCTTCCAAAAGCGTGAATGTTTCCGCTGAAAGATTTTAATCGCTCAGCGTATTGACCGTGCAAGTGCAACTGGCGGTGGCGATGAGTTTTTCGCGCTGATCGACGATGCGACATTCGACAAAGCCGATGCGCAGGCCGCGCTGGATGAGTTCGGCGCGGGCGTGCAGACGAGCTTGCTTGACGGGGCGCAAGTAATTGGTCTTCATCTCAACGGTCGCAAAGCCATGCTTTTCGTTGAGGGTGCGTCCGAAGGCGATACCCATCACTGCGTCCGCTAGGAGGGCGATGACGCCGCCGTGAACGAAGCCCATGGGGTTGTGCATCCGCGCATCAACGTTGAGAAAAATTTCTGCCGAACCAAGGGCGGCGGAGGCCACGGCGGGCTGAACTTCCAGACCTATCAGTTCGCAAATGGGCGCCTGCGAGAATGGGTCTGCAGGCGTGAAGTTCTGCTCTGCAGACGATGGTGGCAATTCAGGCGTGTCGTTGGGAATTAATACTTCCACTGCAGACCTAAGCCGAGCGAGTTCAACCAGTAATTACGCGACCGATAATTGAGGGCCGGATCGGGGCTGCCCGTAAGTGGGTCGGACAAGTTGACAGCCAAGTTGGAGTTGATTTGCCGACTTGCTTGACCCACTTTGGGTATCAGCATGTAATTGTAGCCCACGTTAAAGTCGAGACCGCGTCGAATGCAATAGGCCGCATTGATACCCACTTCCGGGATCACCGTGTAGACATTGTTATCATAGGGAATGCTGTTGGTATTTCTGGCTAGCAGCCCCTGGTTTGTAGTGTTCGAAATGCGGGTAGGCGGAGCGGACGTCGTCGTGGTCGAGCCGCTGATGTTAGCGCGTTGATGCATGTTGCCGATGCCAAGTCGTACCGTTGATTCGAAGCGTAAGCGGCCGATCTCTCGCGAGCCCATCAAACCGTAAACTACTCCATTAAACGTGTTTGTAGTCGCAAAATTGTCGGAAACCGCAATGGACGTGCCTTCTAGAAACGGGTTGGGATCTTGTACGACATTGGTGTTACTATTGATGGCCAGTTGCTCGTCGATTCTCAAATACTGATAGCCATAGAGCGCTTCGACCTTCGTAAAGCGATCGCGATACAGCAGGCTTTGCAACATGAAATTCACTCCGTCCACTTCGGAGCGAGACTGCACCGAAATGTTGCCATTGCTTTCGGCGGTGGCGGTGTTTTGCGCGATGATCTGCGAATCCGGGACGCCCGCTGCTACGGTTGTGGTGTTACGGAATGGCCGGGTAAGCGTCGGGAACTGAGTGGAATCGAAGTTGTAAGTGTCGTCTTGCTTGCCTGCATTCCAGTACCGAAACAACAGGCCGTAGCGTCCATCGGCAGTTAGCGAAGTCCCGAGCACCAAACGGAATCCCGCGGTCGCGGAATCGTCGAGCGCGGTGTTTCCGAGCAGCAAATTCGCTGAGCCGGTGCCCCCTAGCGTCGACGTGGAGACCAGAGCGGGTGGTCCCGCGGCGCGGCGCCAATAAAGTGGCACTTCCGCGCGGATCGTCATACGGCTGATGAGAGTTGTCAGCGGTCCTCCAAATAGAAACGGATCGCAACCATCGGCGATGCCGCAGCCGGAGGCGCAAGTCGGCGCGATGTCTGCGAAATCGTCGCAGCCACAACGGCCTCCCGAAACTAGTCCCCCGCCACTACCGCCGCAACCGCAGCTGCCACCGCTCATGTAGCCGGAGTGCGTTTCCTCGGAGGTGACCGATTCATAGACCGGCGACTCGCTGACGATGCCGCTGCCAACTGTCGAGGAGTCTTCCATAATCGAATTCGCAGTGGGCGGTTGCTGGTAACTTGCCGGAACCACCTGCCGATCCGCTTTTTGATTTCCGCGGTTCGACTGCCGTTCCTCGACGAGCCGCTCGTGGTAGAGCGAGCGCTGCTCGCGACCCGTACGCAATTGACCAAATGCTGGTGACGCCACGACGACGAGCGTCAAAAAACCGCTCACAGCGGCCAGTCCACGCAGGTATCGTTGGTGCCTCGCCCAACAGGACAGCGAAACTTGATGATGGTTGGTGAGCCAATTGCAATCCATTACTCTCACTCCTGGCGTTGTTGCGATGTGCAACCAACGTGAGTTTTGCAAGCATTCAAACAATACAAACGCGCAATTCAAACGCGATGTCCGCCAAGTAGTCTTCGGCTTTTTGGGTCGGGAGATTCGAGTAATCCTGGTAAATTTTAACGGTTGGTGGTGGGTTTGCGGCCAGCAGTAGTCCCGGAGTGGGGTATTTGATCGGTGGTAAGCAAGTGTTTGGGTGGTGGGAATCTCGCACCTGCCGTGCCGCCGAATCGCTTTAGCCCTTGTGAGAATAGGATGTTTTCGAGATACTTAGCAGGCAATACGCATCCGAAATCTGGCTCAACCCACCCGTTCTTGGGGATCGGCGATGTCGCTTCACGTCTCAGCTTAAGGGCTATGGATGGGCAGCGGCAGTTTGGGATTGAGCCCGTCGCAAAGTCGGCGCAGGACGCTTAAGAGACTGAAGTTCTATTTTTGCTGGAGATTGGTTCGTTTATGGGACACTATACAGGCCCGAAAGCGCGTGTGAATCGTCGTTTGAGCATGTTGCTTTATGAAAGCGCCGGGGCAGTCCGTGCGCTGGAACGCCGCGATACGCCGCCCGGCATGCATCCACGCGGTCGGCGGACGAGTAACTACGGTACTGCGTTGGCTGAGAAGCAGAAAATCAAGCATTATTATGGCTTGGGCGAGCGTCAGTTGCGACGTTACTTCGATAACTCATCGCGTGGTAAGGGGAATACTGGTACCGACCTGCTCGTCATGTGTGAGCGTCGGTTAGACAATGTGGTCCGCCGGGCGGGTTTCACGAAAACGCGGCCGCAGGCACGTCAGGGGATCGTTCACGGACATTTCTGTGTGAATGGCGTGAAGGTAACGAAGCCCAGTTTTCAGTTACGGGCCGGGGATGTGATCGAGCTACGCGGTCGCGAAAACCTGAAAAACTTGTACCGCGGCGTGATTGCCAACAATTCGCCACAGCCACTCGATTGGATTGGATTTGATTCGGAAGGTCTCAAGGCGACCGTTTTGAGCGTTCCGACTGCCAATGACATTAGTCTGCCGGTAGATGCAAACATCGTCGTCGAATTTCTGTCGCGATAATCGCCTCTGCGGAGACGTTCTGACTATCTTATTGCTTGTTTGCAGGTCTTGCCGCAAAGTGCCTAAAGCAGTTGCGGTTACCTGCCGAGCTTTGGTCGCTGGTTTCAGTTTGATCTTGCTCAGTGCTCGATAAGGCTTGGAGTGCTGAGGTTTCACTTCGAGTTTCATGCCGCGCACGATGAACTGGTACTCTTAATGCATAGTGAATTGGTAGTTCTTGGTGGTGGCCCCGGCGGATA
>JBBQRC010000563.1:0-4307 GCA_038215215.1 Pirellulales bacterium | reverse complement strand
AGCTCTGGCGTTCCGGGGGTTCACAGCGCACAAGCGGTCGAGCCAACTGCGACAGTCGTAGTTAAGACTAAGCCGGACGGTAACCGCGTTTAAATTCGTCGATAGCTGAGCGAATGCCGGTTTCGATTTCCGCCGTCACGTCGCCCGCTTGTTCCAACTGTTTGTACAAATCGGCTTTGCGATCGTGAATAAACAGCAGGAAATCAACTTCCCACTGTCGCACTTTATCGACCGCCACATCGTCCAAAAGACCACGCGTGGCAGCGAACAGACTCAGCACCTGATCGGAAACGCTCATCGGGTTGTATTGAGCTTGTTAGAGCAGCTCGACCATGCGGTAGCCGCGATCCAGTTTCGATTGCGTAATTGGATCGAGTTCCGTTCCCAACTGTGCGAAAGCTTCCAGTTCGCGAAAGGCTGCCAGGTCGAGTCGCAAACCACCGGCCACCTTCTTCATCGCTTTGATCTGTGCATTACCACCCACCCGGGAAACCGAGATACCGGCGTTCATCGCAGGACGGACACCCGAGAAGAACAAGTCAGGTTGCAGGTAGATCTGACCGTCAGTGATGGAAATCACATTGGTTGGAATGTAAGCCGAAACTTCACCTTCCAGGGTTTCAATAATCGGCATGCTGGTGAGTGAGCCGCCACCCATTTCGTCGGACAGCTTGGCCGAGCGTTCCAGCAAACGACTGTGGCAATAAAACACGTCGCCAGGGTAGGCCTCACGGCCCGGCGGGCGGCGCATCAGCAGTGATAACTGACGATAAGCCACCGCTTGCTTGCTCAAATCATCGTAGACGATCAAGGCATGCTGCCCGTTGAACATGAAATGTTCAGCCATGGCTGTGCCCGAGTAAGGGGCCATGTATTGCAGTGGAGCGGGTGCGGAAGCACCGGACACGATGACTGTGGTGTAGTCCATCGCGCCGTACTTGCGGAGAGCTTCAATCACCAACGCGACCGATGAATCTTTCTGACCGATAGCGACGTAAAAGCACTTTACGCCGGTATTCTTCTGATTGATGATGGCGTCGATAGCCACCGCCGTCTTGCCCGTTTTACGGTCACCAATGATCAGTTCACGCTGGCCACGACCGACCGGTGTCATGGCATCGATCGCTTTGATACCGGTTTGTAGCGGTTGCTTCACAGGCTGGCGTTCCGCCACGCCCGCGGCGATCACTTCCACAGGACGCTGCTCGGTGGATTCGACTGGACCAAGACCATCGAGTGGGTTACCGAGGGGGTCAAGTACGCGACCAACCACCCCTTCTCCCACTGGCACACTCAGCAGCTTGCCCAGAGCGCGAACTTCGTCACCTTCGCTAATTGTCAGGTAGTCACCAAGAATGATCACCCCGACACTATTTTCTTCCAGATTGAACGCTAGTCCGATGGTCCCACTGGGAAACTGAACCATTTCACCAGCCATGACACCGGAGAGTCCGTAGACGCGGGCGATACCGTCGCCAACCTCAAGGACGGTACCGACATCGCGGACGTCCATCTGACTCTCGAACGTCTCGATTTCTTTTTGAATCACCGAGGCGATTTCGTCCGAGTTGAACTTCATGGCCTACCCCGAAAACTGTTGAATTTGATGAAATTAGATAGATAAATTGATTTTAGCTTTCGCTGAGACGACCCCTGAGGCTCGATCATCTAGCGAAAATTTTGATTAATTGGACATGAACGAATCGAAGTTCTGACGCAAGGAACGCTGTACGCCTGACAGTACCGCTTCACGCATTTGCTGCATTTTTCCGCGGACACTGCCGTCGTAAACGCGATCACCGATACGCAGGACGATACCGCCCAGTAGCGTCGGATCGACTTTCTCTTCGATTAGTGCTTCCTTGCCAAATGATTGCTTCAACTGCTGTGCAATCGCCTCTTTTTGAGTGGCGGTGAGCGGCTGCGAGCTGCTAACTTGCACGCTCTGCCGACCAAGCTGCGTATTACGGATTTGCGTGGCAGTTACCTGTATGGCACGCAGTGAAGCACCCCGACCACGTCGACAAACCACTTTGAAGAAGTTTAGTAGCAGGACATCGATTTTGCCGCTGAAGATCCGCGCCAACATCGCCTCTTTTTCATCGCTGGAAATTTTGGGCGATGCTAAGGATAGCTCGAGCTGAGGGAAGGGATCCAAGCACTCGAAAACGACAGCCTCGAATTGGCTCAGGATTTCATCAACATGGCTCGCCGCAGCGCCCAGCAGCGCTTTGGCGTATAAAGCGCCAATTTGCTGATCATCGCTATCGAGTGCAGTTTGATGTTTAGGTTGCTCGTCCATCGTCAATTCGTTCACAGCGTTTGTTGAACCCGGTTACTTGCGAGTCGCATAGATCGACCGGCGATCATGCAGAGACTCCAACTTTCCAAACTTGCCCTAACCAGACACCCGTTCTCACCGGCGACTAGTTCTGACTAGGCAGCTTTTTCAGCATCTCTTGAATCATCGATTGATGATCCGCTGCTTTAACTTCCCGGCCGACGATCCGTTCGGCCAGTGTCATGGCCACATCGGTCGACGACTGAGCTAATTCGTTGAGCGCCAGCCGCTTGGCGGAATCGATATCCGCGACAGCGCGATCCCGTTGCCGAGCAGCCTCTTCTTGAGCGGTCGCAATCAAGCGTTGCCCGGCAGCCTCTGCATCCCGGCGGGCATCCGCCAAGATTTGTTGCGATTCCTGGGTGGCCGTCGCCAGCTTCGCTTCATAAGCCGCCAACTTAGCAGACGCTTCCTTAATTGCCTTTTCAGCATTGGAAATGTTGCTAGCGATAGTCCGCTCTCGCTTTTCCAGGCCGGCAGCAATTGGCTTCCAAGCTACCGCTGTTAGACCAAACATCAGTAAGCCGAAAACGACCAACGTGGCAATTGCCTTTTCCGAACGCCATTCGGCCGGATCTTCACCGCTGTCACTCATGTTGGCGTGCGTTGGGTCAATCTCGTGCTCATGATCACCGCTGTGGGCTGCTTCAGCATGCTCGGCCGACTGTTTGACTTCAGTAACCTCTGCTTGCGCGGGCACTGCCGTTGCAGTCGAGTCTTGGCTGCCAGTCGGAGCGGCAGCTTGCGCCGACAAGACGTCACTCGCCAGGCAAAAACAAACTACCGACAAGGCAAATAGGGGAACAAGCCGCAGGTACAACATGCGCGAACTCCAACCACCGACAAAACGTGAAGGGGAAAGCAACTGCAACTTCAGGACTAGAACGGGTTTTGTTGCGAGCCAACAAACACTGCGTAAAAAGCTAGACCTTCGATCAGAGCGGCGGCAATAATCATGTTCACCTGGATGGTACCGGCAGCCTCTGGCTGACGGCCGATCGACTCAACCGCTCCTTTAGCCAGCAACCCAATACCAATCGCGGCGCCAATTACCGCCAAACCACCCCCAACCGCACCTGGAATCGAACCACCATTATCTTGAGCTGTGGCGCTCGCCGCAATGATCATAACCAAGGCTGCAGCACGAAATGCGTTTAGAAGACTGAACACTTAAGATTCTCCTGATTGTCGAAGTCGAAAACAAGTTGTAATGTGCAAGACGGATATCGTAGACCTGTCAGCAGTTAGTGGTGGTGCGTGGCACTACCAATAAACATTGCCGCTAAGAACGTAAAAATGTAAGCCTGCAGGAAGGCTACGAACAGCTCCAGGAAACTCAACAAGGTCGAAGCCAAAATTGAGATAAATGCAGCAAAAGTCCAACTGCCAAAATTCATGGCCACGGCGTGAGCACCAAACCCAATCCCCATGAATCCAAGTAGCACCAAGTGACCGGCCACCAAGTTGGCCAAAAGCCGCACCGCCAGGATGAAGTGCTTGATGAGCAGCGAGAGCAACTCAATGGCCCACACCAGTGGCACAATAGGAATCGCTAGGTACAAGGGCAAACCAAGCGAAGGGGCCAAGTTCTTGAGATAACCGAGCACGCCAAAGGTCCGAATACCCTGCACCAAACCAACCGCGAAAATCATCAGCGCGAGAATCCCGGTGGTTGCAAAAACACTTGTTGGAGCGCCCAGAAACGGAATCATCCCCATCAAATTGCAACCCAAAACGAACATGAACAGCGTCCAGAAGAACGGCATGTACTTGTCAGCATCATGCTCACCCATGGCCGGAACAACCACTTTATCTCGGACAAAGGTGACGAAGGACTCGAGCAGATTCCAAAGCTTGCCGCGCGGCGCCTGACCGGTCGAGACTTTCCCGGCCAACCATCTAAATAGAAGCAGCACTAAGAGCGCAACCACTACCTCTATCACCATATAACGCGTAATTCCAAAAC